>DAOSDD010000334.1:0-3957 GCA_035362115.1 Clostridiales bacterium
TTCACGACACGGATGTCGTGAGCCGTCACCAAAACCATGGATGGTGAATGTGACGAGTAGAATTTCAAGGCATCGAATCTATCTTTGTGTCAGAAACGAACGATGAACAGAATAAAATATTTGACCTTCTTAACACTAAATTGGTATAGCCATACGGTTGAAAATAAAAAAGATGCTAAAACCCGCAATATGACTTGACGGGTTTCCTTTTTTTCTCATTGGAAGTTACGTCTTAGTCAATAGTTTGAAAGAAATGAAAATTTCTGTAAAACTAATGCGTATGTACATATTTTTGAGGCTGTCAAACAGAGTGTGTAAATAAACGCTCTGTTTGACAGCCTCCAGCCTCGACAGTTTTTATATTGGATTATTGCTAATTTTCACAAGTAGTGCATTTGGCTCTTATTCTGTCCCATATAGAAATTACTTTCAATACAGGTCCTCTCATATATATGCTTCCGCCTTTCTGCAGTATACCTGTTAATTCTACTTCCTTACCCAGGAATAATCTCATATGTCCTTCAATTATGCTGTCCAGAGGTATGGCAACATAATTTATTTTTCCGGCAGCACAGTCACATGAATACTCCAATTCGTAATGGGTGCCTTCAATATTTACCTCTTTGAGAATACCTATAATGGTTACAGGTGCTTTCAAGAAACCTAGAATTTCCATGGTACGAAGTATTACTGCTGCTGCTTCCGCTCTTGTTGCTGAAGCCTTTGGCTTAACACTGTTATTTGCATCGCCTCTTATGATCCCCTTCTGATTCGCAAGTATCATGGCTCCAAGCGCCCATTGGGAAATCTCACCAGCATCTTTGAAATTCAGGGATTGTTCTCCTGAGTATTCATCAACAATTTTGTTTAATTCATTAGAACTGTTTAGAATTCTTATTATCATAACAGCCATTTCTTCTCTGGTTATTAAACTATCAGGATTGAAAGCTCCATTATTTCCTTTTACTATGCCAAATTCTGTTGCTGCTTCTATATATGGGAAATACCATTTCTCCTTGCTAACATCCGTATATGTTTCACTTTGTTGGGTTCTCTTTGCTTCAACAACAGGACATGACGGCACCATACTCATTATGAGCTTCACAAATTCAGCTCTTGTAATATTCCTGTCAGGTGCATACTCATTATCGTTAATTCCGTTAATTACATGGCGGCTTGCAAGAATTTCTATGTCTTTATTGCCCCAGTGTCCATCTATATCTGTGAATGATTTATCATATGCCATGACAGTATATTTTCCTTCAGAGCTTATAGTTCCCTGTACAAGACCATTATGAAGGTCAACAGCGCCTCCTGCCCAAACCCATCCGGATTTATTTTCATCCCATTTGTAAATTCCCAGTTTCAAAGGATCAATTTTATCTAATAGGATCTCTTCATATTTTATCACTATTTCTACAGGACGATTTGGAGTTATTCCTCCTAAAGATATATTATATACAGGTGAACCAGAAATAAGTTTTAATCTTGACTTATCTTTTTTGAATAGCAATTCTGCATCTTTCTGTAATAATTTTGTTATTTCAATAGGTGTAGATGAATAGAATATACCCGTTTCAAAGGCAAGTGATATTTCATCATCAAAAGCAGAAACCTCACTGGCGTTTACTCCTACTGTACTGCTGTATTTGTTTGGATCTCTTTCCGGTTTTGCAATTACAATAACAGTACAAGTGTCCTTATAATTACCATCTTCTGTTGTAACAGTAATAATTGCTGATCCTTCTTTTAATGGAGATACCTTTCCATTGTCCACCTTCGCTACAGTTTCATCACTTGAAGCCCAGGTGACCTTTTTGTTGGTTGCATCGGATGGGATGATTTCTGCGGCGAGAAGTGCAGAACCGTCCCCAACCATTACAACCATTACAGAACCGTCCCCAATTGAATCCCCAATTGCAGAACTATCACCCACTATTAGTTCAAGTACATTTTTATTAAGCTTTACACCAATAACAGGCTTTTTAACAGGAGTTGTTCCCGTACTGCCGCCTGCACCCGGGTCAGGATCCGGATCGGGAATGATAACAGGTCTTGAGACAACGTTTATTAAGCATGTATCGGTAAATCCTCCGTCAGTAGTGGTTACTGTTATTGTAGCTGTACCAACTGCATAGGCTGTAACAATGCCTGAATTATTAACACCAGCTACGCCAGGATTACTTGAACTCCATGATACACTTGTATCATTTGAATTTTGCGGCATGACTGTAGCTAAAAGTTGAGAACCGTCCCCGGGATACATGGTAAGTGATGATTTATTGAGGCTCACACTTTCTACCTGTATAACTTTTTCAGGAATTATTACACAATCCAAAAAATCAACATTCATTGTCCTGTCTGCATAATTTTCTACCATATGACTTACCCATACACTGCATTCATCACTTGTATTTAATGGTGTAACAGGTATGAACTTAAAGTTTTTTGCCAGCAATATATTTGCATCCTTCGGATCAGGTTCAGCATTTATGGCTGTTATACTTCCTGCTATTACCACTTTATTTCCGTTATCACCAAGTGTTTTTTCATACACCTTGAATGTACTATCATTAACTATGCTGACTTTCATATACCTGTCAAAAACAAGGTCAATTATTCCTCCAGGTTCTGCTTTAATTTTTTCAACCTCCGGTGCCGCCAGTGAAACAATACCTACATTCACTTCAAGCTGAGGTGGCGGTACAGGAAGCTCCTCACTGAAGGCTACTTCATAGCCTTCCTTTTCATACATAACCTTCCATGCACCTTCCGGTACATCCCACTGGTAAAATCCATTATTATCAGTAATTAACGGATTTTCCTGGCCAAACCACCCTGCATCCCAGACTTCCCATTCACCGTTAACTTTTTCAAGAGCTGTAGCAGTAACACCTTTTATGCGATTACTTTCCACACCTTCATAAATAAAACCACTTGGATCACATGCTACCACAACCATTGGTCTAAATATAGGTACTGAGTCATCGCCTTTATCATCGCTGCCATCAGGCAATTTACACCCTGGCTTCATATTACTTTCTACTCTGGCTTTTAATTCTTCATATTTTTTATCTTGGTAATTATCAAGAGCTTTATCAACAACATAACCTACTATTGTGGTTCCAACTGCTATAGCCAGGGCAGCTCCCCATCCTATTCCGGGTATAAATCCCAGTGCCATAAAGGCAATATTAAGCGCTGCTTTTCCAAATGCCCTGGTTTGAGTATCTCTCATCTCGTTTTCAATAGCAATTCCATCGTAATATTTATTACTCTCATTATAGCATGGAGTATGAACTTGTTTGTTCAAAAATTCCAGCATTTTTATATGCTTCGTAGCCGCATAGCCACCTGTTACTGTGTCTACCAAGCTGTAGCTATCTAGACCTGCTTCAATTACAGTCTTATTTCCAAATATTCTTACAAGCTGGTGTGGTACCCTGGTTCCTATAATTGAAGCTACAGAGCTCACTGCATTTGCTGACTTAAGACCTTGTTGTTCAATAGGAACTTCACTTAAGATGACATCTAGTGGAATAATAAAAGAAATATCAAATGCTTCTCCTCCGTTACCATCATCATTAATATTAATACTAAGATTACCTACAGGTAAATCTGCATCTGCTGAATATCCTTCGGGCAGCTCACCCTCATAATTCGAGATAGTCATAGTAGAATCTATTATAGTATTATGATCCCCAAGTAATACTTTTGACGTAATTTCAAAAACTTCATCTCCCTGGATATCAGGGTCAACATCTTTCATTATACCTTTTGGTTTTTCCAGCATAGTAGAGTAACCCCACAAAGGAGGCAATCCACTTCTTAGAACATCCTCCTCTATAGGCACATAATCTGAAATTTTCGCAGATGCCTTCTTCACCTTATATGAGATACGGTATTCATCATATATGATAGGACGGTACCATACAATATGGAACATATTCTCGGCTT
>DAOSDD010000335.1:0-3941 GCA_035362115.1 Clostridiales bacterium
AAAGTTTTGTTTCTGCAAGGGTGAATTCATTTCGCACGCAGCAGGAATGGAGCTTAAGATGAAGTTGGAAATAGGAAAGGTTCCAAATGATATTTTAAAAGAAATAGTTATAGATAAAATTAAACATAACCGTAAAGAAGTTATACTAAGACCCCAAATAGGTGAAGACTGTTGCGGGGTGGACTTTGGCGAGTATATATGCGTTCTGTCAAGTGATCCTATAACTGGGGCAGTAAATGAAATAGGCAAGCTTGCAGTGCATATATCATGCAATGATATAGCCTCCTGTGGAGTAGAACCTCTTGGACTTCTGACTACAATTTTAGCCCCGGATGGCACTACCCGGGATGATTTGAATATTGTTATGACACAGTTGACAGATACCGCCAATTCTTTAAATGTTGACATAATGGGTGGACATACGGAAATAACAGCAGCAGTTAACAAGCTTGTAATAATTACAACAGCTGTAGGGAAAGTTCTAAAGGGTAGGCTTGTCACTTCATCAGGCGCTAAAGAAGGGGATAGTATAATACTTACCAAAACAGCAGGAATGGAAGGTACCGCAATAATAGCTCATGATAGAGAAGATGAGTTGGCTGGTATATTGGGCAAAGAATTTATTGACAAGGCAAAATCTTTTATAGATAATATAAGCACTGTAAGTGAAGGGGTTATTGCCGGTAAATATGGTGCCAATGCTATGCATGATGTTACCGAGGGCGGAGTACTTGGTGCTGTATGGGAAGTTGCTGAAGCTTCTGACAAAGGTGTGGTGATTTATAAAGATAGAATACCTATAGCTGTTGAAACACAAAAAATATGTGAGTTTTTTTCCTTAAATCCGCTCAGATTGATTTCCAGTGGCTGCATGTTAATATCATGCAGTGATGGGAATGGGCTGGTGAAGGAACTGGAAAATAACGGTATAAAGGCAACAATAATTGGAGAAATAGTAAAAGGTAATGACAAATTAATTTGTGAAGGCACCCGAGAGTTTAAAATCGATCCACCGGGATCGGATGAATTGTTTAAATTGAAATAAAAATTAATGTGAAATCCTAGTAATTGCAGTAAATTAAAGCTATTGCCAAGTTATTGCAGTGAGATTAAAATAAAATAATGTATGTACAAACAAATAAAGAAGAAAAAGAAGGAGTTGTAAATTATGATAAAAATGGATGAAGTATTAAAAGTAGATCCGGAAGTTGCTGCTGCTATAGAAAATGAAATTAATAGGCAAAGAAATAAAATAGAGTTAATAGCTTCCGAAAATTTTGTAAGCCAAGCTGTTTTGCAAGCACTAGGCAGCCCTCTTACCAATAAATATGCTGAAGGATATCCTGGCAAGCGTTATTATGGCGGTTGTGAGCATGTTGATGTGGCTGAGAATCTTGCTATAGAAAGAGTAAAGAAATTATTTGGTGCGGATCATGCCAATGTACAACCTCATTCAGGTGCACAGGCAAATATGGCTGCGTTTTTTGCAGTTCTGAATCCTGGAGATACAATACTTGGTATGGATTTAGCTCATGGCGGACATTTAAGTCATGGAATGGCAAAGAATATATCCGGTAAATATTTTAATGTAGCTTCATATGGAGTCAGAAGGGATAACTATCGTATAGATTATGATGATGTCCTGAAAAAAGCAAAAGAAGCGCAGCCTAAATTAATTATTGCAGGAGCCAGTGCGTATCCCAGAGAAATAGATTTTAAAGTTTTTAGAGAAATAGCAGATGAAGTAAATGCTTACCTTATGGTAGATATGGCTCATATTGCCGGACTGGTAGCAGCTGGTATTCATTCCAATCCAGTACCATATGCACATATTGTTACCTCAACAACTCATAAAACTCTTCGTGGTCCAAGAGGAGGCTTGATACTATCAAATGCCGACCTGGCGAAAAAAATTGACAGTGCTATATTCCCAGGTATACAGGGCGGTCCACTTATGCATGTTATTGCTGCGAAAGCTGTAAGTTTTAAAGAAGCACTTTCAGATGATTTTAAAGACTATCAGAATCAGATAGTTAAAAATGCCAAGGCACTTGCTGCAAGTCTTATGAATAAAGGATTTAAGTTGGTATCTGATGGCACTGATAACCACCTGATGCTTGTAGATCTGACTAATAAGGGTATAACTGGAAAAGATGCTCAACATATGCTGGACGAAGTAGGTATAACAGCTAATAAAAATGGTATTCCTTTCGATACTCAGAGTCCATTCGTGACAAGCGGTATTAGGATAGGAACACCGGCTGTAACTACCCGCGGCATGAAAGAGGAAGACATGGAGGAAATTGCAGAGTTGATTAACTTGACTCTTACTGATTTTGATAATTCCAGAGATAGAATTATTCAGAATGTTAAAGGGATTTGCTCTAAATATCCTCTATATGTTTAAAGGTAAGAAATTGTAGAAACAGTTAAGGCCAGAAAATTAAAGATAGAAAATTAAAGATAAGAAAATAGAGATGGATAGTTGAAGGTAGGAAGCAGAAAATTGATAGCAAAATTTTCTTTTCTTCCTCTAAACCTTCCTTTAACTTTGACTCTAATCTAATCTTCCATATTCTAAACTTTAAATTCTATCTGGAAATTTTATCTAGAAATTCTATCTAGAAAATTATTATTATTAAAACAAAGGTTTGAGTTGATAAATGTTTGATAAAAGAGAGCCGTTGGCATACAGAATGTGTCCGAGAACAATTGATGAATTTGCAGGGCAGGAGGATATAATCGGGAAAGGTAAATTGCTTTACAGGATGATTAAAGCTGATAGAATAAGGTCCATTATATTGTATGGGCCACCAGGTACCGGCAAAACATCCCTGGCAAAGGTTATTGCTGCTACTACAAAATCCCAGTTTGAAAAGCTAAATGCTGTTACAGCTGGTGTAGCTGACATTAAAAAGATTGTGGCTGATACCCATAACCAATTTTTAAATCCAAAAGGGAAAACAGTTTTATTTATAGACGAAATACATAGATTTAACAAAGCCCAGCAGGATGCACTCCTACCTTTTGTAGAAGATGGTACAATAGTTCTTATTGGCGCCACAACAGAAAATCCATTTTTTGAAGTTAATAAGGCTTTGATTTCCAGATCCTCGGTTTTTATGCTCAAGCCTCTGATGGAGAAAGATATAGAAAAAATTATTCTTAATGCACTTCAAGATAGAGAAAGAGGTTTAGGCGAATACGATTTAGAAGTTGATAATGAAGCTGTAATTTATCTGGCTAGCGTTTCTAACGGTGATGCCAGAGTTGCCTTAAACACAATAGAATTAGCTGTTATGACGTCGGATATGGATAAGGACGGTAAAATCCATATAAATATTAATACTATAAAGGAATGTTTTCAAAAAAGGCCTTTGGCTTTTGATAAATCAGGTGACAGCCATTATGATAACATCAGTGCTTTTATTAAGTCTATGAGAGGCAGTGATCCCGATGCTGCTGTTTTTTATCTTGCAAGAGCTATTTATGGGGGTGAGGATCCGGAATTTCTTGCGAGAAGAATTATTATTGCAGCCTCTGAGGATGTTGGCATGGCTAATCCTACTGCTCTTCAAGTAGCTGTGGCTGCAGCAGAAGCTGTTAAAATGATCGGAATGCCTGAAGCAAAAATTATATTATCTCATGCAGCTGTTATGGTTGCAACCAGTCCCAAGTCAAATGCTGCTTATATTGCTATATCAAAAGCAATGGATGATATTGAGAATAAACGTACAGGTGAAGTACCAATGCATTTGAGAAATCCTGTTACTAAAGGGATGAAGGAGTTGGGCTATGGCGAAGGTTACAAATATGCTCACGATTTTAAAGGAAATATTGTAGACCAGGAATACATGCCCGAAGAAATGAGTGGAACAATATATTATAACCCTACAACTAATGGTTATGAAGCAAGGATAAAAGAATGGCTGGATAGGCGA
>DAOSDD010000336.1:0-3923 GCA_035362115.1 Clostridiales bacterium
TTGTCGCATTGGCACATGATGTTCTGGTAATGTTTTCTGCATATACTATTTTTAATATACCTATGAATGAATCCTTTATTGCAGCCGTACTGACAATACTAGGATATTCACTAAATAATACAATAGTTGTCTATGACCGTATAAGAGAAAACAGCAACAGGATGAGAAAGGCTCCTGTAGATGAACTTGTAAACACCAGTATTACACAGTCTCTTAGTAGGACAATAAATACAACTGCTACTACACTGACTGCAATAATTGTTGTCTATATATTTGCTGCAGCAAACAATATACAGTCCATTAAGGAATTTGCTTTTCCATTAATAATCGGGCTCATAAGCGGGACATATTCTTCTCTTTTTGTTGCACCACCTTTATGGATGATGTGGAAACAGCGGCAAGCCAAGCAGAAAATAGTGTCAAAACAGGCAAAAGTAAGAAGCTGACGAATATGAAATGTATTATGCATTTGTATAATATACTGAAGTTTTGCATTTTTATTATAAAACTTGATTTTAAGCTATTTATATCTAATCATGAAAGTAACTGATTTGAAGGCTTTCAACAAAAAGTGCAAAACTATAGTAATATGGAGACTGTCCTTTTTCATCGCTTTTGCATTTGTACAGCTGGTAATAATGTCCGATAGTATCACCTGTGAACTATACAGCGCATATGGTTAATTATATATGTTTGATTTGTGAGTATGAGAAATAAAAACCTGGAAAATAAAACAAATTTAATAACTGCTTTGATCTATTAATATGGACAGAGACAGGATGCAAATTTAATAGCAATAATACTAATTTGTATGAGAATAGTTTGAAACGCATTTATCATGCCGTGTTGGGTATAAAATGCTTAAGTTATTTGAAATTCCGGCATTCTTATACAAAGAGATTTATAATTGTAAAGTTTATTAAGCTAATATAAATTGGTCAATCCTGTTTGGGAATTGGCCAGTTTTTATTTTACGGCATTGAATCGAGGACATAAATCGAGGACATTAAAATAAAGACATTGGATCGAGTAAAACCAATTCAGCTTTGATTGGAGGTAATATAAATGAAGGAAAAATTTACAACTGCAGATTTTAAAAAAAATAAAATAAACGGTAAAAAAATAACAATGCTTACCGCTTACGACTATCCTACTGCAAAAATATTGGAAGAAGCCGGTATAGATGCTATATTGGTAGGCGATTCTCTGGGAATGGTTGTATTAGGTTATGAGGATACTACAAAAGTAACCATGGATGATATGGTGCATCACATTAAAGCAGTCTCACGCGGGACAAAAAGATCTATGGTAATAGGGGATATGCCATTTCTTTCATATCATCTTGGTACACATGAAAGTGTAAAAAATGCAGGAAGACTGGTTACTGAGGGAGGATGCAGTGCAGTAAAGCTTGAAGGAGGAAAAGGGGTAGTTGATGATATAAAGGCTATTATTAACGCAGGTATACCTGTCATGGGACATTTGGGCTATACACCTCAGTCTGTTAATCTTTTTGGAGGGCACAAAGCCCAGGGAAAAACTATGGAAACAGCAAGAGAAATCCTTAATGATGCTCTAATACTTCAAAAAGCAGGAGTTTTTTCTATAGTGCTTGAATGTATACCATTTAAGCTTGCAGCTTATGTTAGTAAAAAACTCGATATACCCACAATAGGTATTGGTTCAGGCGCAGGGTGTGATGGCCAGGTTCTGGTAACACCGGATATAATTGGTTTGTTTAAGGATTTCTCACCAAAACATTCTAAAAAATATATTGATTTTGGCAGCCAGCTGGAAGAAGCCATAAAGAAGTATGTTGAAGAAGTAAGCAATGGTGCATTCCCAACAAATGCTAATTCATTTATTATAGATGAAGGTATAATTGAACACTTGAACATAGAATAGCTAAATATGGGACATCTGAACATAGAACAGTTGGACATGGAACGGTTGGACATGGAACAGCTCAACATAGAATAGTCGGATGCAGAATAGTTAGATGCATAATAACTGAATATAAAACAGGGAGATGCAGCTTGAAAGATTAATTGCAATGCGGTTACCTTGGGGACATGGAGGTTTTTATGAAGATAATTAAATATATTAGCGAAATTAAAAATATTGTCAAAAAAGAGAAAATATCAGGTAAAACAATTGGCTTGGTACCTACAATGGGTTATTTGCATGAAGGACATCTTTCACTTATAAGGAGTTCAGTGCGTGATAATGAAGTTACTATAGTAAGCGTATTTGTCAACCCCACGCAATTCGGACCAAATGAAGACTATAACCGGTATCCAAGGGATTTGGAAAAGGATGCTCAACATGCGGAAAATACCGGAGCAGATATTCTTTTTGCTCCAAGTGTAGAAGAGATGTATCCTGATGGATATAGAACATATATTAATGTTGAAGGTATAACTGAAGTTTTATGTGGAAGGTCTCGTCCCGGACACTTTAAAGGAGTTGCAACAGTAGTGGCGAAGTTATTCAATATTACTGAAGCTGATAGGGCCTACTTTGGATTAAAGGATGCTCAACAATTTGTTGCTGTTAAGAAAATGGTAGAAGATTTGAATATGAATATAGAGATAATCCCATGCCCAATTATAAGGGAAGCAGATGGTTTGGCTATGAGCTCCAGAAATGCCTACCTGTCTTTGGAAGAAAGGGAAGCTGCATTAGTCTTATCACATTCTCTTTTTGAAGCAGAAGCTATGGTAAAAAAGGGGGAAAGGGACATTTCACATTTGTTGGAAAGCATTAAAAGAAGAATAAGTTTGGAAAAACTTGCTTCTGTTGAATATATTGAAGCGGTAAATGCAGATACATTGGAAAACATATATAAAATAGAAGACAAAACCAAAGAAACAGCTAAAAGTGAAATCAATGAAATGACCAAAAGTGAAATTAAAGAGGAAATAAAAAGTAGGAATAGGGAAAAAGTACTTGTTGCATTAGCTATTAAAATTGGAACCACAAGATTGATTGATAATATTATTGTGGAGGTATAATCATGTTTATAACTTTAATGAAGTCAAAAATTCATCGTGCTGTTGTAACCGGATCAAATATCAATTATGTAGGAAGCATAACAATAGATAGGGATTTAATGGATGCAGCCGGATTATTGGAGAATGAAAAAGTTCATGTATTGAATGTAAGTAATGGGAATAGGTTCGAAACTTATATAATACCGGGTGAAGAGAAGAGTGGAATAGTTTGCATAAATGGGGCAGCTGCCAGGCTTGTTCAGCCTGGCGATATTGTCATTATAATTTCTTACGGACTTTTTGATATAAAGGAGGCATTGGAATTCAGGCCTAATATTGTTTTTGTAAATGAAAAGAATGAAATAACTAGGACTTGTTAAAGGCGTAATCTATAAAAAGTCCGCCAATTATTACTTCAGCTAGTATTGTGAAACTTGCTTTTATTATTGAGGTAGCAATAAATTCCATATTAGAATCATAGCATAAAGTTACCCGGTTGCGGAAAATAAGTAAAGTACCTAATGCAAAAAATACCAGGAATATATTAACTCCCCATCTTATTATAACCTTAGTGTAGCTACTAAGTTTACTTAATTCTATTGCTATTTTTTTCATTTTTTTGCTTATAACAGTTCTAATGTCCAAAATATACCCCCTTTCCAAAGAAACAGAAGAATTTACTGTTTTATGTTAACATAAAACAGTAAATTCTTCAATAAGAAAAGTTTACCAAAGAAAAGTCTAATAAAAAAGCTGTTGTCGATAGATGGTATGGTGTGACAAGTTTATTTTTAAAATGCATTATGTTGCGTGAAAATTGTTATGTTAGGTGACATAATTTTACGTAAAACGTCCGGTTAATATTTTATAATAGACTCATATACCTAAAACACAAATGATAAAGGGGGAAAAAATTAATGGTTAACAAAT
>DAOSDD010000337.1:0-3922 GCA_035362115.1 Clostridiales bacterium
TCATCCCTTCTCCATTCAGCTATCTGTTTTCTCTGGTATAATCTATCCAGGGGAATTCTTTCAACCTTCATAAGATCGCTTACTATTTTATCTGTATCAAGGCCTGTAGCCATTCCTCCTATCCTCAATCTTGAGGTAAACAAATTAATACCCATATCCATTGCATCACCTTCTTTCATCAACAAGCAATCCGGTCATTTCCCATATCATGGCAACCAAATCCAGTATCTTTTCCGGCGGAATTTCCCGCACAATTTCCTCTGTCTCAATATCAATAACTTTTACCATTATATGTTTGGTTTTTTCATGAATAGAATACTCAAACCTTCTGTTAGCTATAGAAACTGCCTCGTTAGCCCTCTCGATAGCATCAATTACAATTCTTTCACTTACAGGCAGCTCTCTTCTTTCAAATTCTGTAAGCCTTAGAGCATTCTTATTTATACTTTCAGTTTTTGACATATTAACTTCAGTTACTTTTGCAATTGCACTCCCTCTTGTAATTTCATCAACCGTACTGAATCTTACATTACCAGCATCCATGCTATTAACTTTCATAAAAACCTCCATGAGTAAAACTATACATTGTAACTATTGGTCCAACCAATTGATATTATAAACATATCAACTTTAGCTTAATAATAATATCGGTAAATACTCACAGAAGGTTTAGGCATTTCTCCAGAGATAGCTAAATTTTTTTTAATTCACTCATAGTAGGGCGCGTTTTCTTTTTATGAAGAAAATACGCCTGCCTTCAATTGACTATACCATATAGCATAACTTCTGCCAGGCCACTGATGTATGGAATAAAGAAAAAAGCGGGAGATATTGCCCGCTTTTCTATTATTCTATATAGCATTTTATTGGGACGCATTTTTTGAAGAAAAATATGGCAAATACAGATTGCCACGTATATGTTCACTTCAGCAACGGGTTGTAACGTTTAAGTCTTCAAGAAAAATTCTATCCATCGCATTCACCATCCGTGGGTCAGGCGATGGCTCACGACATCCGTGTCGTGAATTACGAATTTTTCCTTGCCTTAAACATAACAACCCGTGAGCTTTGTTCAAATCATATACTTAAAAAGCAAAAAAGGAGCGTTTAATAATTTTTTGCTTTTGGTAATCGAACAATGCCATATTTTTTAAGTTATATAGAAAATGCACCTATTTCATTGGATGTCAATTTTCCGTTTTTTGTCCTTTACTTCGTCTGCTTTTGGCAATGTTACTGTAAGAACTCCGTTATTGTACTTCGCTTTTACGTCCTCGTGCTTAATATCCGGTACAAGGAAACTTCTACTGCATGCATCATATCTTCTTTCTCTTCTGATATAATCTTTTCTTTCTTCCTTTATTTCTTCATTTTTTTCTATACAGATACTGAGAACATCATCTTTAATGTCAAGTTTAATATCCTCTTTATTTACTCCGGGGACTTCAACATCAACTATATATTCTTTTTCCGTCTCCCTAACATCAGCTCTCATGGGATTTACAGGAGTTAGAAATGCCGGTGCAAGTGAATCATTAAAAAAGTCTTCTAACATGCTCCCAATATCCCAGATATTATCTCTCTTTCTTAAACTTGAACTTCTTCTATATGGAACTAATCCAAACATGAACAACACCTCCAAATATTTTATTTATGATAATCTGTTTGTCTTTGACTTTCTTTGACCTTCTATATATTTATTTATCATACATCGAAAGCATATGCAATGCCGGTTTTAAGTTATTACTTGCCTTTATCAGTTAATATTCCTTAATATGTGTATTTTCCTACGATTTTTTCATTAAATCTTCATTCTACTATATTAACTCATTTTTCTAACGCATTTATCTAACTCATTTTTAAATTCATTTCTTCAAACCGATCATTTTTAGTATTTGTTCTTTTTCCAATATACCTATTGTTACCATAAGCAATAAACCAATAATAATATTGCCTGCCACTGAAAAAACAGTAATTAATGTTTCATGTTCAATAAATATGGAAAAAAAACTGTAAATATATTTACCTACCAATAGCATAAATATTCCTACAGCACCGGGTTTTAATATCCAGTTTCTTATATCGATATACATTCCTGTTGCCTTTATTACTGTTGATAAATTTAACGCGCATATTAAAAGTGAGCTGATAAATATAGCTGTAATATAACTCCTTATACCATAAACAGGCAGTAAAAAATACACAAATCCGATTCTTATTATATAGCCTATAACTGAATTTCTTAGAGATATGCCTTGCTTACCCAGTCCATTCAGTATTCCCGCCAGTGTCTGTTGAAGATACGTAAAAAGACAGGTAAATGCCAGGAGATAGAGAAGTTCAGCGATATTTTCTTTTCTATAAATAATACTACTTATTTCATTGGGATAGGATAAAAATATTGCAGAAAAAGTGAATCCCAGCATAAAACTTATCTGTATGGACCTGGAAATCCTATAATTAGCTGTCTTAAAGTTTTTTAATGACAATGCTTCTGAAATAGCTGGTACCAATGTTATTGCAAGGGATGATGTAACTATGCATGGAAAATATATAAGAGGCATTGCCATTCCTGTCAGTTTTCCATATAATTCTATGCTCTCCTGATAATTCATCCCTCCCTCTAAAAGCCGCCTTGGTATGAGTATCAACTCAACAGCAGACATAACTGATGTAATAAACCTGTTTGAAGACACCGGCAAGGAGACTTTAAATATTTCCAGTAAAATTGCCCGTTTCCTCATCGGGCTTTTTCTGGATTTATCCTTAATATACTTTCTTATACTGGGTTTATACATAATGTATAATACCAATAAGCTTGCTATTTCACCTGTAGCCATGGCCCCTGTTGCAAAGGCGCATGCGTACTCTAACCCTTTATCCAGAAATTGTTTTGCTGTAAATAGTACAAGACCAATCCTTACAACTTGTTCTGCTATTTGAGACCATGCAACAGGCATTACATCCTGCACACCATAAAAATAGCCCTTTAAAGTGGAAGACAGAGCGATAACCGGTATACAAGGTATAAGTAATAATATGGAGTAGTAAGTTCTTGGTTCTTTTAAAATACTATTTGCAATATAACCGGTATTTAATAGAAGCAAAAGAGAAATGCCTGTACCTGCAGCAAAAACTGCTAACAAAGCTATTAAAGTTATCCTTCTGATATTGGCAAAATGCCTCCTGGCCGTTTCACGCGCCGTCATCTTGGATACAGCTATAGATACACCGGAGGTAAGTGTTAGTATAATAAGGGAATAGACCGGAGATATAAGCTGAAAAAGGCCCATTCCTTCTGAACCCAGTAAATTTGATATATATATCCTGTAAACAAAGCCTAATAACCGGACAACAAGCCCAGAAATCATTAAAACTACAGCACCGCTGATAAATGATTTTTTAGCAGACATCATGACCTCTCTTTTAATAAGTATCATGATATAATTATTAATTTGCAGGCATACATATGACAATTATTTATATTCTACCATCTTGCATTGTTATTATTCTCTGCCTTCCTCATCAATCTATCCAATCTCTTTTTCAAGTCAGCTCTGTATATACTATTGTTTAATCCCACCTCCAGGGACAGTTCGATCGCTTTGTTTGTCATTTCTATAGCTTTAGGAATATCTTTTGCTTTGTGCTCATAATATTTTGCCAGTTCTATCAAAGGAAATATACATAGTGCTTCCTTGTTTGATATCATATCTTCCCAGTGTCTGATAGCTTTCCCATACTCATTGTTCCTTTTGTATATTTGAGAAAGCTTTCTTAATGCTGTTTCCTTCACAAAAGGATCTCCCGATTCCATGCATTTTTCAAAACAATCAATAACAGCATCATACTCACCATTGTATTCAAACATTTTTCCGAGACCAATAAGTACATGTCCGCATTCAGCTTCTGAAAGCGGGTC
>DAOSDD010000338.1:0-3917 GCA_035362115.1 Clostridiales bacterium
TTTTAAAAGCATCAGTACTATCTATATATAATTTTGTAGTTATTGAACTGTAACTTTTCCTGTCAAGAGTTATTTTGTTACCTTCAATAGCTGTAATTTTAGCTGTTAAATCTACACCAGGTATCCCGGTTTTTACCCCATTGGAAATTCTAACATTATCCCCTACGCTTATATTACCAATTCCATTGACAGCAATAACTATATCAGTTTCATCAAGTTTGCACTCTACTGGTTCAATAAAGTCCTTAGCTCCAAAATCCTTTACATTCACTATATCCATATCCTCTTTTGTTTCCTCCTTTTGTGTAGCTTTTCCTTCATTATTAACATCATTACTACTAACACTGTTACTCTGTGTTCCACTTGTAGAGCATAAAACACAGCCAATAAAAATCAAAGTTAAAACAAGCGCAATTACTCCAATTGGCGAAAGTTTTCTACATTTCACAAATTTTCCTCCTCTTGATACACCCAGAAGCATCTGAATTATTTTTGTCAACCAATCCACTGAGCTTGATACCTTCAAAAAACTTTTTTTAAAATAAGGTAACTGTATTCCTGTTCATCTATTACTTGTTAAGGTTTAATATATTCACTTAAACTACCTCCTGTGATACCACCATCGTTAAATATACAGTCCTTAACTTTGAGTATCTTTACTGCAGGCAGCTGTTTCCCGAAATTCATATAGTCTATGGCTCCAAAGTTTGTAAATTCGCAGTTTTCAAATTCAGCATCGTTCATAATATATATTGAAGAAGGTGAAAGTCCGGTTCTGTCGAATTTTACATTTTTGAATACTGTTTTGCCTGTACCCTTTTGCCACCATACAGGATTATTGGACCAATCTTTTAATAAGTCTCCATAATAACTGTATTTTACTATTTTGCAATTTTCTATGAGCATATCTCCCAATATTGCAGGTACGATTTCAAATGATAGTGTTCCGCAGTTTCTCACTTCCATATTGAAATGTGTATTCTTAACTTCTGTATTATCTGGATGCAAGTAATATGCAATTAAGCCATCATAATTATTAACACTGTTGGCATCTCTGTTAACCTTGATATTTTCCAGATAAATGTCCGGATTACCTTCCCAGTAGTACTTGCTTGTGGAAGGCATCATTCTAAAATATGTATTTTTTAATTTGGCATCATCTTTTCCTGTGATATATAAGTCTTTCACCCGGATTCTTTCATATAATTTTTGCATAGTATACTTTTTGTCCATTGGAGTATATACATAATATATATCCACCAAAGGTATAGGATTTATTATTTCTATCCTTACATTTTCTACTGTTAAATTAGGGTTGTATAAACTGGCATCATTATGGTCATACTGTGTTGCCTGGCCATGTACCAGACTGAAGTTGGCAGTACCGGTATATTTAACTTTTGTATCCTTTATTTCTACATCAGTCAAAGAAGGTGTATCCATTCTTCTATTTATCATCATATAATGTCCTGTAGTTATATCGCAATTATTAATGGTTAGCTTACCTCCATCAACACAGAAAGGCGTACTGTCGGAAGAAATCTTAGCGTTATTTACCGTAAGATTATGTCCCCAGTGTGTATCAATTACTCCTCCATAGGCTTCAAAACTTCCTCCATTAATTGTTGTGTAGTTGTCACACATTCCGGAAACTGCATGGCGTGCATAGCTGATGTCAGTGTTATTTAAGGTTACATAAAGAGCAACTTCCGGGCGCACAGGATAACCAAGACCCTGGCGCATAAATCCTCTTATTTTTGAGTTGTTTATGGTAACATTTACGGCCTCGCATATTAACACACCTGTGTGTTGTCCATTTTCTTTCTGGAGATTTTCATTGTCTAATAAAAGATTTTCAAATGTTACATCGCTTCTTCCGACTTCAATAATGTGTTTACCAAGGTTTGTAAGAGCTTTATCAATACATAGTACATTAAGATTTTCCAGTTTTAATGCTCTTTCCTTTTTATGCAGACTCATCTGCAGTAAATTTTTATTATTATAACTCTCAGCCATTTCCACCATAAGAGAGCCATCACTATTAATCCTGTTAGCTTCGTTCTTTGTATAATATTCTCCAATGTTATTATTCCTTGGCATAAGTATTTCTTTTGACTTAAATATTACATCATAATCTACATATTTCTCAATCTCAGGTATTCTCTTTGTACCTGCCTCAAGGCTTCCGGCAATACTGCTTCCGTTAATAAATATCGGTTCTTCTTTGCGCGAAATAGTAAATAGGGGGACAGTCCCTTTATTTGTTGTATATATCTTTCCTTCACATTTTACATTGGTTTGTATTACTACTTTTTTATTAACCTGGCTATCTACATAATAATTACCTTCAGGTATTAACACATCAATATCATCCGAGTTTGCATAATCAAAAGCTTTTTTGAAAGCCTCCGTGCTGTCTATATATAATTTGGTGGTTATTGAG
The DNA here is from genome assembly GCA_035362115.1 of Clostridiales bacterium. Lineage (GTDB taxonomy): Bacteria > Bacillota > Clostridia > Acetivibrionales > DUMC01 > DUMC01. The sequence goes on from DAOSDD010000338.1 coordinate 2,444, forward strand.
CTGTAACTCTTTCTGTCAAGAGTTATTTTTTTGCCATCTATAGCTGTAACTTTAGCCAATAAATCCACACCTGGATCACCAGTTTTCACTCCACAGGTTATTCTTACATTATCACCTACACATAAATTGCCAATCCCATTAGTAGCAATAACTACATCAGTTTCATCAAGCTTGCATTCTATTGGCTCAACAAAATCTTTTGCTCCGTATTCCGCCACACTTACCATATCCTGATTTCCCTTTGTTTTATCCTTATTTTCATCTATTTTATCCTTTGCTGTATCAGGAGTATTAATGCTGCTGCTGCTGGCATTTTTACTGTCATTATCTACCTTTATTCCGTTATCAGGCGAGCATGAAACACACAAAATTAACGATAAACTTATAATAATCATAATAGAGATAATTTTAGAAATCTTTTTGTTTTTCACTTGAATCCTCCTCTTCATTATTTATTAGAAGTCAACTTTTTCAGATATTCAAGATTATTTTTCAGTTTAGTATATGTATCTTCTTCATTAGAGAAATCTTCAATAGATAAATATCCTTCATAGTCTTTTTCTTTCAATATATTAATAAGCCCCGGAAGATCTGCACATCCTCTCTTTGTTGGTGCATTTGACGGCTTCCATATCCAGGCTCCGTCTTTTGTAAAACCTTCATGCTTCCATGCTGCATTTTTAATGTGAACATATGCAAGGTACTCACCAAGTAATTCAATACCCATTCTATAATCCTCATAGCCTTCAAAAATCATATTACCCGGATCATAAATTACTCCTAAATACTTTGGATCAAAATTGGATACAAATCTGTATGCTGCACTGGCACTGGGAATTATATTGCCAGGATGCATTTCAAAGTTAATTCTGACTTTATACCTGTCAGCAATCTTTTCAAGTGGCTGTACTTCTTTAATTGCCCTGTTGAACTGTGTCCTGTAATTTTCGTTTTTATTATATCCTGGCAAAGCTAATCTGATGTTTTTACATCCGGCAATATTAGCTGCATTGGCTACTTTATTAATATCATCAATATTATTTTGATTAAGATATGTAGAAAATGAGCAAATTTCCAGACCGGCATTTTTACACATAATTCCTATTTCATCAGCGATTTCATCAATTCTATTTATATCCACCGTACTCAAATTATATGACCAATATCTGTTTTGAATGTTATATGTATCCGGCTTTGATATTGGAGGCATATTGGTAGTCCTCCATTCCACCGCATCATATCCCAGTTCTTTTAAAACTTCAATTGTCCCGCGAACATCATATTCAGGAGCACATACACTAAAAGCACTGATTTTCATAATATTTTCTTTTCTCCTTTTTAAATAATTACAACAAATATTATATATTCATATTCCTGTTCAGATTCCCGATCATGGTTTCATATACTCACTTAAATTACCTCCAGTAATGCCACCATCATTAAATTTGCAGTCTTTTACTTTAAGTATCTTTAC
>DAOSDD010000339.1:0-3903 GCA_035362115.1 Clostridiales bacterium
TTTAACCCGCAATATGTCAATTGCCTCGTTCAGCCTGTTTTCGTCGGTTCCAATCATTATAGTAGTATTACCCGCTCTTAAAAATCCCCCTGTTGAACATAACCTTGTTACACCAAAACCCGCCTGTGACAGTTCACTGACGACCGGGTTGCTGTCTTCATCGCTAATTACCGCCATTATCATCTTCATGTTGCCTTACCTCCGGAATTAATCTCGTGGTCAGGGGCGTCCAGCCCCTGAAACACGGCATTTCTTACAGCGACTACATGTAGTCGCTGTTGACTATTTCATACTGTATAGCAAACCTCTCAGATGCTCTACCTCAACTTTTAGTTTTCTGTTTTCTTCCTCAAGCTTTGCAATACGTTTCTCTTTTGCTTCGATAACTACATTCTGTGATTTTGCTGTCTTATCGTATTTAGCCCTTTTATTCATTTCTTTGTTTACTGTTTTTTCGCGGAGCTGTTCAATGCGTTCTTTCATCTGTTCATCGCCATACAGAAAACTTTTTGACACCCCGCTTTGCTTTGAAACACTGTTGAAATTTATGGCTTTACCCATAAACTGAAGCTCAACTATGGCTTTTTCTGCCTTTACCAGGGCATCTTCTTCCTGTTTCCTCCTATAGGCCACTATGCCTTTCATGCTTCCAGCCATCACATACCCTCCCGGAATTGCCCATTTTTATGGACAATCCCTTCTTTACGGATACGTTCCAATATCTTTTTTAACAGTTCCAAATATTCTGTATTCTTTTCCTCCCAATCCTTGCGGCTAATGTATTGGCTGAGTCCGATTAGTTTCTCAACCCGCTTAATTTCAGCCTCATATTCAGGAATATTATCTTTTTCACTGCAAAAATTTGGACACTCCAAGCATTTTTCCATCTGGTGCTTACAAGCTATCTTTGACGGTTTAAAACATGTCCCGAAAGGCACCCTTACCGCATCCAGAGTCTTCCTTACAAATTCATATCGTATGCTTTCTTCCTGTGGCCTTTTGGAAGAAACTTTTGGCGGCTCTGCGCCCACCACATGGAATAGCTTCAGCCTTTCTGTAGCTTTCCATTTCTCATAAAGGGCATTTTCAGAAATTTTTGCATAGTGCAAGGTCATCTGCAAGCTGCAGTGCCCGAGTATCTGCTGAATGACGCCTATCGGCATCCCCTGTTCTGCATATTCGAGAGCCCTTGTATGTCTTAATGCATGCGTTTTGAAATGATAAAGCTCCCCTGATGCATCCGTTATTCCTTTCCTTTCGATAAGCTCCTTGACGGCCTGCACAAAAGCCAGTTTGCTAATTGGCATCCCCATATTTCTTCCTTCATAGGTATTAAAAAAGTACTTTTCCGGGTTGTTATCATCCGTGCTTTTTTCTCTTGCTTCCTCTGCAAGTTCCCTTACCATCTTCTCCACTTCATCCCTTATTGGAATCTTAAGACGTGGTATCCCGGTCTTGGTTATTTCACCGCAAAGGTAGGGGACATAACGCGCTTCAACCTTGTTCCAAAGATAATCAAGACAATTGTTATACCTCAGGTTCAGCACATCCGTACCACGCCAACCTGTTTCCCTGAGCAACACATAGACGATCATCATTTCCTTTGGTTCTATGTCCGTGATGGCGGCATCAAGCTGTTCCTTGACCGGTTCCGGTATATATTTCACTTTCTCCATGGTATCGGAAATCCGTTCGCGTCTTGGAATGTCGTCATTAAAGATCAGCCTCCCGACATCTTTCTCTGGTGCCAGTGGAAATTCAGCCATCTGGATATAATCCAGGAAATATCTTATGAATGACACAGCTTTGCTTCTGTAGGTTGCATTACTGTCCTTATGTTCTTCCATCGTCCATATCAGATACTTTTCTATATCCGCCCTACAAAGATTTTCAAGAAACCCATTCTCATGACCATGTCTGTAAAATATCCCGAAAAAATACTTCAGATATACCAGCATCTCACTACAGTAAGACCAACTCCTGCGTGTGATCAGTTTTCCGAGATATCTCTTCACCATTGGCCGGTAGTACTCCGGAATATCAGCAAAGGATATCGAACACCTTCCCCGTCTATCACAGGCGGATATCCTTACCCCCGGAAGCTTTGCAGCATGCCAGACATCCTTTTCCATTTCCTCTCGCTCATCATAAAAATCACGGATAAATTCCATAAAACCGTTTTTGAAGGCAAGATAATGGTTCCAGTTTTTACGGCATCCTTTTCTTCCGGCATAATGCTGATTCAGATATCTAATGAATACTTCATCTCCTTTGAGTTCTTCTATTTCGCGGATATTTGATGCACTCAAATAGTCGCCCAGCCTTTTTATCGGCATGCTGTATATATTCAGCACATTACCCAGTTTAAGGTCTCCCTTTTTAAGCGAACTCAGCAGATAATACTTCGCCTCATTCCGTATCATTTCGTTCACATAATGACTGAAATCAATCTTTGTTGCAGTTTTCCGTAAATACGGAAACAGTCCATTGTCCGTAAATGCTTTATTCTGTACTTCCCATACATCATTTTCTATCCAATAGCCATCATCTTCGGACAGATAGGAAAGAATTTCACCATATCTGCCGGTAGCCTGCTCCTTTAGCGCAAGAGCTCCATTATTCAACATCATGCACCCCCATACTTCCAAGAGGGCATTGAATGGTCTCTATAGCCTTTCTGAATGCTTCTGTGACTTCCTCGTCTGTAGGATGCACATACGTGTTCAGTGTTGTATAGATATTTTTATGGCCTGCTCTTTTCCTTAACAATTCCGGCTCCCAACCGGCAGAGTAGAGCATGCTCAGCGATGTGTGCCGGAACATGTGAGGGGTAATCTCCACACCGGTTTTTCTGCAGAGGGTACGGAACAGGTTATCCACATCCGCATAGTCCATAGCTTTTCCCATAGATTTGCCCCGAAGCTTTATGAATACATGGTTTGTTCGGACTTCTTCCGTATGGTATTCACATACATACCGCAGGAATAAATCGGACAGCTCCTGTGTCATGTCAAGCCGCCTCGGACTTGAAACCGTTTTTATTTCAGAAAGATTTTCCATTTCACCCCTGTCCCGGATATGGATGATACATTCTGACATATCAAAGTCTTCCAACCATAATGATAATGCTTCACCAATACGCATTCCTGTTTCGAACAGCATGTATACAAGCAGATAATCCCTTAAATTCGTGCATGCATTCAACAGGGAGGGAATATTCTCCTTTTTCACTGTACGTATTTCCTGTCGGGGTGTTTTGAGCTTTAATACATGGCTTTTGACAGGTTTGCTGTCTGCGATTCCATACAGAAAGCTACGATAATTCCGCCCGGGCGCCTTAACAAACTTAACCAATGCCGCAGGAAGATTCTTTTCATACTCATCATACCTTGCAAGATACTCATAGAATGCTACTACTGTATCAACTGTCTTGTTTACTGTCTGCGGCAGTCTTGCATTTTCATACCGGATGGGAACTACTTTCTGTCCCAAGTATGGGTTTTGCAGCCATGCAACAAATCCCGCCAGATCATCAATGTTTACTTCCCGATAGCTTTTCCCCCTTTCTGCTAAATACTCATAATACTGTTTCAAATGTGTACAATACATGCGCAACGTATTTCTGGCATATCCTGTATTGTCCTTGAATTTTAAGAACTTCAGGATTTCTTCAATGGGCTCCCCATTGTCATCATTCAGATAATATCTGATATGGTTATCCTCATTCCTTACTTTTACTACTTCCATTGTCTGAACCCCTTTCTATTGAGATACAGACAATGTATATACCATTTAGATTTGTTTTTCAACAGCGACTACTGCGACTACTGCGACTACTATCACGAGATTCCACTAATTTATCGCCTTAAAACCTTACAGCGACTACTGCGACTACTATATTTC
>DAOSDD010000340.1:0-3863 GCA_035362115.1 Clostridiales bacterium
TGCACCTGATATTCAGATGGTTTAAAGCTTTCATCCCTATTTATGAGATTAATTATGTTAGTAATATCTTCTTCTTTGAAATATTTCTCAATAATGTTTGATGCCAGCTTTGCAGAGAGCCTCTGGTCAATTCTGCTGCCTGAGGTATAAGACAGAGATACAAGCTCGGGAAGGAAGGCACCGGTGCTTTTGTCCGAAAATATCAGACGGGTATTGCCTGTTTTACCGCCTTCAAAAACTAATCCGGGTTCTAAATTATAATAAATAGCTTCTTCCATTTGATGATAGGTATTTACCGTTAAGACACGGTGCTTTATGGAGTCCGACGAGCCATTTATAGTAAAAGCTTTAATAATCAGATCATCTTTGCCTTCTGCAAATTCCCAGAGAGGTATATTTACTCTTTCAAAAGCTTTGCCATCGGCTTTGGCAAACTTATTGGGGTCTTTAGAACTTCTCACCTCGAAATAAACTGTTTCATCTTTTTTAAGGCTGCTGCCATAGGCATTAACTCCAAGCACAGGCTTATCCCCGGCAAGATAGGTAGAGTTAAGAGTATAATTTATAAAGAAGGGGAGAGTTACATTAAGACTGGTTTTATTGGTCCCTGCAAATAAACCAGCTGTAAGACCGGACAGGGTTATCCGCCAGGATGTTACGTTATCAGGTAATTTAAACCTATATTCCCCATAGCCATTTTCATCTGTTTCAATAGTTTTGAAAAATGCTGTATCTTTAAAAATTTCTCTCAGATAATCACTGCCTGCTCCCCCAAAAGCGACATCGGCTAAAGCCATATTTGCCATACTGGGAGATTTAGAGCTTTTCTCCATAGCTAGAGCACCGTTATCCGCTTTTGTGCGTTCTGCTCCGTCCATACCCGTGCCTCCAATAATATCAACACCCGAATTCTGATGGGAACTGTAGGTGTTTGATATACCTGCTGATATTTGCATATAAAGAGTATCAAGAGTATCTACATATTGTTCCCGAAGTTTAAAGAGTGCTTCATCAACAACACTTATATTGATAGCCGACTTTTGAGGCTTACCGGACTTATCTTTTATATTAACCTTTACAATAGCTTCTTCGCCTGGTTTATAGGCCTCTTTATCTGAAGATGCTTCAATTACAAGGTCTCTTTCTTTTTTGTCAAATACTATGTTGCAGTATTCAGATTGGACATATGTTATTCCGTTAAAATATACACCTATTATATGGATATTGGGAATATCCTTTTCTTCCACTACGGTAGAGTAATCAGACTTGCTGCTCAAGACAAAATCCTTTATACCATTTTGGGCCTTGATAAAAAGGTAACTGCCATCTTTTGGAAGGATATCCCTTCCTTTTTTGTACGTTAATTCAACAGTTTCACCTATTTTATAATTTTCCTTTACTCCATCAAGGAAGTACCTGTTATCATCATAATATGAGTACCTATAATATGGGTAACTTGAAAAATATGTGTCAAACTTCATGTCTCTTCCGGAATTATCAACACAATATACCTTTGCGCTATAGTATCCGTCGGTAATTTCCGGGAGTGGGTACTCAAATTTTGCTTTGCCGTCAAGGCCTGTTGTCAATACAAAATTATCCTTTACCGTTTCTGTTTTTAATTCATATCTATAGCTCTTGCGTGTAACTTTGTTTATATAATCATAATACTGACCGTCTTCGATTTTTACCCAGGTATTTTTAAATATAGTTCCATTCAAAGCTTTTCCTGAAACAGGCTCACCCAGGTAATCCCAATGGTCATTTGCAGTGCCGCTGTTAATTCGATCCAGTGTAATCCTGTTAAGTTCGGCATTAATTATTGCTACATTATTTATAAATGATGATTCTAATTTTACATTTATGTCATTTACAAATACTCTTAGATTATCATGCTGGTTTATAGCTCCTATTTCCGGAAGTGTGGAATGGCAGGTGAAGTATGCCTGATTCTCACCTTGAGCCTGTGAGGGCGGCTGTGGGGTGTATTTTATTGATACTGAACCTGTAGAATCAGTAGTCGGGTTGCCGGAAATCGAATTTTCACCGGTACTGCTGCCGATATTATAATTTATAGCAAGATCAGGCACTCCTGTTCCTTCAAAAAAAGATGCTTTAATGTTAAAGTTGGCTTCCTGGCCAGGGAACACAGCTTCTTTATCTTTAGTTATATCAAGCTTGTAAGGCGGTTTCGTGAAGTTTTTTATTTGAATATAGGTGCTATTAATAATAATATTGCGGTCATTTTTTAACACAAGCAGATAACTGCCTGGTTCAAGAAAAGGCAGTTGCAGCTCCCCGGTGAACACACCATTTTTTAGTTCTACTATTTGTTTTACTAAAGGCTGATTTCCTGTAAATGGTGGGATATAACTTTTTCTGCGACCTCCATCTTCAGCATACATATAAGCCATTGGACGATAATTGCTTTTGGTTACTTCTACAGTAAGTTTATCAATATTTTTCCCTTCATATCTATTTTGAATAAATCCCCAGAAACAGACCGTATCGTCAGGTTTATAAAGATTACGGTCGGTATGCAAAAATCTCCAGTAGTAATTGGTTGAATATCTACCATTATTATATATATAGGAAGAGTAGCCAAGCACAGCAGCTTTATTATCTTTAGTTATTATTTTAAAATATTTTCTTTCGGTATAGTATGAAGGCTGGTAGTAGTTCTGTTGCTGTTCTTCGTCTGTAACATGGATATCTTTGGGTGTATCAAAGTATGCAATACCATCCTCATTGGAATAGAACTTAATGCTGTTTTGGTTATTGCCATGCATTTCCACATTGCCGCCAGCTATTGTTATCTCTGCTCCTTCAACGGGTTTCCCCGTTGAAAGGTCATTTAACCATATAAGAGTTTTTTCTTCTGCTTGCATTAAATACATACCTACATCGGTAATTTGCATTAGTGTCTGGAAGGTAATGTCATCCCAATTGCTGTTAACAAGATAGTACCCTTCAGCCAGGTTTTGCGGCAGTTTTATAAACTGTTCACCATGTGAAGGATTATTAAATTCCTGTTGAAATTCCAAAACTTTTTGCAGTCCTTTTACAGGAATCTGGTTTTTCACATAACTGTAATATGCCCAACTTGGTACTTTATCTTTTTCTGCAATGGCATTTATAAAGGATTCCAAACTGCTGTATGCATAGACCTGAGTATTTATCTTGATAGAGTTTTTCTTGACCTTTTCTTGCCGTAGATAAAAATTGAAGGGAAGGTGTGGTATTTCGTTGGGGGTATATTCATTAAGAAGCCTATTGTAACTAAAATAACCTTTATAAGTATTTCCGTTTTCTTCGTTCTCATCGGCTGATGTTTCAAACATAAATACATAATCGTCTTTTAGTTCATAATCCGTATTTGCCAGTTTTACCCCTTTTTTTATCTTTACAGTATAAAGAGTGGCTTTTTTCAATTCCTGGGGTACAAATACCAGTGCCTTTTTATGTCTTTCAAAGCTGCCTTTCACCTTAGGAATAATTTCAAAATAATTAGAAGGATCTTCATATTCTTCATGACTAAAGTATATTTCTATACCTGTATTTACAGGTACATTAGTGGTTTTATCATCAGGAAAAGAAGAAGTGATTTTAAACATGGCACTGGTCTGAAAAGTCCAGGTTATATCATAACCATCTTCCTGTTTTATCCTAAACACATACAGTTTGTTTTGTTCAAGTGGAGAAGATGGTGTAATTCGAAATAAATTATGATCTTTCTGGATGATTTCAGGAGCAGGTTCTCCATCTATTGATAGCAGGTTTTTTATTTTATCAAGTGTAATGTTATTTTGAGACTTAAGCATATAACTGCTGTCAGGTTTAACACCTGTAGAATCCATAGATTC
>DAOSDD010000341.1:0-3851 GCA_035362115.1 Clostridiales bacterium
CTGTATCATCATCTTTATTCAACCTGATTATACCGTCTTTTAACAGCCCGGCTATATACTCATTTGATTCCTCAGTACCTATAAATATGATATTATAATTTTTTAAATCGCTTTTTAACCCCTCTCTTAGATCTTCTCTTAGATCCTCTTTTAGCTCATCTTTTAAACCTTCAGAGGCTGTACTGCCCGCATAAACCGTAAGAATATATGGCACATGCTGCTGAACCAGTTTGTACAGCTCATCAACCGCATATTTTTCTACTCCTTCATATTTGCCTGATATAATAATCCATCGGTTTCCTTTAAAGCTCTTTGCATCCATACATATCGTCTCCTTTTCTATTTTTTATACCTTCAAGGGCGGCAGGTTAAAAATATCTCTGTATGCATTTACCATGGACATATAATTCTCAAGTTTTACGCTGCCGGTTATGGCATTGCTTGCAGTAAAAATATGTCCCCCGTTACTCCATCCGTTCTCTATGCATTCAATGGTATAATTTCTGATTTCCTCAGGTTCGGCAAAACTCAAGACTTCCCCACAATCCATGTTGCCATATAATGTTATCATGTGTCCATATTCTGTTTTAAGCTTTTTTAACTCCATCCCTGCACGCATATCGATCTCTATGTATCCATCTACTCCACTATTTACGAGAAAATCATCAATAACAGGCCATAAATTGCCATCACTCGCATTTATAGCCCATCCTCCGTACTGATGTATCATATCCGAAAGAATTTTAAGATGTGGTACTATAAAACACTTATAACTTTCCGGAGAAATCAAAAGCCTGTTTCCTGAAAAATCGCCACCTATTCCGATTTGTTTTATACCAATTTCCAGATACTTTTTGATATCAGGAATTGCCCTCTCTGTTGCCAGCTTAAAATGCTCATGTGCCGCTTCAGGTTCAAGAACCATAGTTTGCATAAGATCCACATCGGTCCATATGCCATGGACATAGGCAGGTGCCTTTATAGGTAAATCGATTCCCCTTTTTTTCATCTCTTCAAACAGATAATAATATACCAGAAATCTGTCTTCATCAAACTTCCCGATTGTTTGCCTGTTAAGTTCATTTCTTCTAAGTAACTTTTCAACAGGATCTGATGTTTCCTGAAGCATTTCATTGCCACTCTTTTTATCTGCTGCAATCTCTTGCTTAAGAATTCCGGGAGGCGGGTTAGGCACTACATAAAGCATGTCGTGGCCTAACTTTTCCGCAAGTTCCAGCCTATCTGAAACATATTGCCTTAAAGCACGTTCCCATCCTGTTTCTTCTGCCATATTTAGCCAACCTCTATAATTACCGCCATAGTCCATATATTTATGTCCTATAACAATATCAGCTACAGGGGATAACAGAACATACTCGAATATCGGCGTTCTGTCAGGCTGCTTATGGTTTAATGCTGCTTCTACTCTCTCTCTTGACGTCATCACTAATACCTCCGCAAAATCAAATATACTTGTACATGAAAATTTATGGTCTGTATGGAAATTGCGTCCGCAATATTAATAACAGTATTCAATAGTAATAAATACTGTTATTAAATACTACAATATATAATTACTATGTCATAAAAGATAAATTAACTCAAGGTAATATTCTAATGAAAAATTAAACTATTCTAATATTTGATTCTGTTGCAAAAACTCATTTAGTGTCAACATTTTGAAAATGGGGACACTCTTCAGCGTAAAAGAATACTTCTTGCTTGAGAGAAGAGTGTCCCCTTACCTTAGACTCGCTTGCAATTTTATGGCACATATCCTATTTTTGCAGGTATTTTTATTACTATAGTTGTACCTATACCCCGTTTACTGTCAACATTAAGGTTGTACAAATCTCCATATAACAGTTTTAATCTTGAATTTATGTTATTAAGTCCGATATGAGCATCATGACAATTTTCTGCCTTAATTCTATTTCTTAACTTTACGAGTTCAATTTCTTCTATCCCCTTTCCATTATCCTGAACTATGAATATAATATCTTCTCCTGATACTTTACACTTTATAGTGACTTCAAGGTCATTTCCATTAAGCGCATGAACAACACAATTTTCCAAAAGCGGCTGAAGAAACATCCGCATACAATCATACTGTTCTATATCAGGTTCAATATCCCAAATAAAGCGTACTTGTTCGTTATAATGAACAGCTAATATATTTGCATAAGATTCGGCATATCTTAATTCCTCTCCAATAGTTATAGTGGAGTATTCATTATCAGTTATTGAATACCTGAATAAATCACTCAATGCCTGAATCATTGAAACTGCCTTTTCTGTCTTTATATCTCGAATGAGATTTATTATTATATCCAAAGTGTTATACAGAAAATGAGGTGTAATCTCTGCTTGTAGCGCTTTAATCTGTGCTTTTCTGCCTATTTTCTCCAATGCCAGATTGTTATATTGCGACAGCATAAGTTCATCTATCAGTTGTTCAATTCTTTCCATCATTGTAATAAAGTTTTTACCTATCTTATCAATTTCATCAATGTAAAATTCATCTATATTAATATCACTTATAGAATCCAGTTTTACAGTATTAAAATAATAATTCAAGCGGTTTATTGGTTTCAAAAGCTGATTTGATATAAAAAATGAATAAACTATAGACAGTAATATTACAATAAACAAACAATAAATACAATCCCTTTTTAATGAATTTGTTTTTGAATTAATGTAATCCTTCGAAAAAATTGAAACAACCTGCCAGTCAAGGCCTTTTATATCTTTAATAATGTGTATGCCATATTTATTATCATTGCCAAATTTCGGAATACTTAATGCAATACTTTCATCTTCCGATATGTATGCCTTATTATAAACATCAAATACTCTTCCGGTATGATCAATTAAATAAGCTCTCCTGAAAATTGTATTTGACCTGTAAAAAATATTTTCTATTTCCCATAAATCAATAAAAATAGCTGCTATCCCAACAAATTTCATATCTTTCGATCCTTCTGAACAGAAAACAGGAACATCCAGCATAAGGGTAAATTCCTCAAGCAAATTACGGTCCATTTTCCACTTCACAGGTAAAAAGCATTTATATGCACCTGAAGTATCCGGAGTCTCTGAAGTTAATGAAGTTTCTGATGTTATAATGTATTTTTTCAAATTATCAATAATTGTTTTATTATTATACAACAGGATTTCACCTGATGTATCCATTAGCAGAACCCTACTTTTTCCTATTCCCATAAAAACTCCCTTATCCAGTGCGGCTCCCACATCTTCCTTTCGATCATTCTTATGCATCATAGCTTCCAAAACAAACGGCTCATTTATAAACATGAAAAAGGATTTCTCTTTTCTTTCGATAATTTTTGATATGGTTTTAGCTTCAGTTTCTACAATACTATCTGAATAATTTGTAATATAATTTTTGAGTTCACCTATAGAAGATATATAACATGCACAGATAAATAAGATAAAAGGTATGACAGTTGTTCCAATAAAATACTGTGTTAACCTTTCGTGAAGAGAAACTGTCTTTTTGCACTTATTATTAGGCTCACACTCTATACCTTGGTCATTATTGGGAAAAATAGATATTGCCTGATTAAGATCTGTAACAGGTTTTATTATTCTTTTTGCTTGGTGCTGAGATATAACTATAATGAGAATAATATTCATAATAATAGAAATTAATAAATATTTTGTTTGTTTTATTCTAATTAATCTATAAGCATTTACATTAACACTATAATGTATGTTTAGACCATCTATATTTAATATACCTTTCTTAATTATATGTCCCATTTTGCCGCTGATAATACCTGGATTTTTTTCATATTCATTTGTATTATGAAAATGCTCTACCATAGATT
>DAOSDD010000342.1:0-3848 GCA_035362115.1 Clostridiales bacterium
AGCTTGCAGGGTATTCCTGATAGTATTAATGTAGTTACGGTGTGTGACCGTGAAGCTGATATATATGACTTTATCAATAAAGTTTTACTAGAAGGAAAACATTTTCTAATAAGAGTTGCTCAAAACAGGTTAATTGTTGGAGAACATAATTTGCTAAAATCTGAAGTTGAAGCGAGTCCGGTAGCTGGAGAAATTCTAGTCCAAATTCCAAGAGATATAGAGAATGAAAAACCACCTCGTGAAGCTAAACTTAGTGTTAGATATTGTTCAGTGATTATTAAACCACCTTTACACCGTAAAAGCGATAAAACATTATCAAATTTGAAATTATATGCAATATTAGCCAAGGAAGCTGACCATCCTAAGGATTCAGCGAAACCAATAGAATGGTTATTATTAACATCACATTCAACAAGTTCGTTAGAAGATGTAATAGAAAAGATTAATTGGTATAAACAAAGGTGGAAAATAGAGCGTTTCCATTTCACTTTAAAAAGCGGTTGTAAGATTGAAGACCGACAGTTTGAAACTGTTGAACGACTTTATAATGTACTCGTGATATATTCAATTATCGCATGGAAGCTCCTTTTTCTCTCTTATAAGTCAAGAACAAATCCAGATATACGATGTGATATTATCCTTAAAAAATATGAGTGGAAAGCTCTTTATAGTATGGTCAATAAAATGTCTACCCCTCCAGACACTCCTCCTACTTTGAAAGAAGCTGTTCTTCTTCTATCTAAATTAGGTGGATTTTTAGCTAGAAAAAGCGATGGAGATCCAGGAGTTAAAACACTCTGGCGGGGTATGCAACGGTTGGAGGACATTTCTCAACTGTGGTTAGTTATTCATCCGGAAGACTATTCCAATGATATGGGTAAAGAATAGATTAAAATAGAGAGGATTCCCGCTGTGTTTCCTAAAAATACTTTTTTCAAGAATTTAAAAATCTTTATACATAGAATTTATCTTCTACATATAAAGATTTTTTATTTACATCGCATATTCAATTAACCTATAGTTATCTTATACTACAGTTATCCTGCAGTAATAAATTAAACCCACTATTCTGAAATAGCAACTATAGTAACTTGTACTATTAAATTATGTAAACTGATACTGCTTCAGTTTATACTTTATTGCTTTGACTTCATACATTCAATTTATACATTTTTTAAGCTTCTTAAGTAAACCTATAGAACCTGCAATAATTGCTTCGGCAACACCTGGCTTGAATTTGGAGCTGCGGGCTTCATAGCCTCCCTCATCATAAGCCGATTGCATAGGATAATATCCCTCATAGCCATTTGCACAGCAGCAGACAAAGGTCATCTCAAATGGAGAGCCATTCTTTATGCCGCGGCCAATGTCGGTAAACGGCTCACCGGGTATACCGGCAATGGTAACATTGCCAAAGCTGATAGCTGTAAGATGCAGGTCAAAGGCATCAGGTCCATTTTCAAGCCGTTTCATGCGGTATGCCTCGGCAACCACTGTTGTAAGCTCCATTCCTTTAAACGGAATATCAGTATCCCGTCCTGCTTCATGTAATGCAATTATCTTTTCAGCATCGGGAATCAATGATTTGTCAACGCGGTTTGAAGGAACTTCAATAGTCTGCTGGCCGAATCTTATCTGATCCGATGATACAGGAGTAGTTTTAGTATAAATTTGAAGTACTGCACCGGCTATACATCTTCCCATATGCTTTGAATGCTCATAGCCTCCATTTGCCTTATCGGGAGTAGTAAATACATTTATATGGTTTGTATCACCTTGTGCACCATTGAAGTAAATACAATGAACATTATCCAGAGCATTCTCAAGGGTTTCACGTACAAATTGGGGATAATCAGCAGAAAATTTATTACCGCCTATTACATCAGGGTGGACCTGGAAATTAACAAGTAGTATTTCCTTTGCGTTATCACGATGCAAGCGCGCTAACTGGACAGTTTCATCAGGAATTCCGATTGGCTCCAGAATATTCTGATTGCCAACACCTGGATTTGTCTGAATTTTGCCATCTTTCATACGGAAACGGCGTATAAAAGAAATGCCAGGTGCAGCACTGCGCCCAACACTCACAGATGCAGGCTTTAAATCTTCTATTGCCAAAGTTGTCACATCACTTAACCGCCTTTGAAGATAATCGTTATAATTAGGATCTTCAGGAAATAAATCATTACCTATTACAGGCCCGGTATGTGTATGCGTACATGCAATGAATACAGCCTCAAAAGGTATGGAATTGCGCTCAGCTATTGATTTTCGGTAAACATTCATCTTATTCTGTGGAATACCTATAACATCAGCACTGATTACAACAGCTGTATTAGAACCATCACTGACAGCCACAGCTGAAGCATATAAATTATCAAGTATGCCATCAGCTATACGTTGTTCGTAATAACCGGAAATGTTTACACCAAGCGGCGGTGTTATATCAAGACGTGCATAACCTGCTTTAAAATTGCTCATATTATGTAGCCTGCTACTCAAAATATGGACAAACATACCCATATTGAGAAATTTCCTTATTCATCGTGTCTGTTCTCGGATATTACTACCCTACTAACATTTGGTTTAACACTCCAAAGGCTTAAACTCCCGACTAGCCATCGGTACATACGTATATTGGCTTGATTATGCTATCTTATACGTTTTCGCATTTGCAAGATTTATTGCTGCGTTTTTATCCCTATCAATTACACATCCACATTCTTTGCATATATATGTTCTGTCTGATAGATTAAGTGTTTTGTCAATTGCTCCACATTCACTACACATTTTACTTGATGGATAAAATCTATCTACAATTCTTAATTCTATACCATTTAGAACACATTTGCTTTGAAGCCTAGTTTTGAATTGATAAAACTTTTGTTGTGCTATTGCTCTTGCTAAATGCTTATTCTTCATCATCCCACTTACATTTAAATCTTCTATAGTTATATAAGATGGTTTGGTTTTTACTATCTCATTAACCACTTGATTTGCATAATTATCTCTTATGTTCGTAAGTGTACTATGAAGTTTTTGTACCTTGACTACTTGTTTTTGGATATTTTGTCTAGTAGCATTTCCTCCTTCTTTTTTATTTCTTATTTTTAAACTTTCATATTTCCTTGAAAGTTTTCTTTGCTCACGTTTTAATTTCTTTTCCAGTTTCTTTGTTTTCTTAGTTTTATTAATATTTTTAAATGGTTTATCAATATTACTTACAATTGCTAAATCTTTTACTCCCAAGTCAATTCCTATGCCTTCATTGGTATTATTGTTTAATACTTTTATATCTTCATCTACCAATACTGAAACATAATACCTTCCTGCTTTATAGGAAATTGTTCCACTTGTTACTTTTTTATTGGTTGGAATATAACCTTTTTCTTTTAATTGAACAAATCCTAATGTTGGTATTTTTATCCTATGCCTTTCTACAGTCCAATCAGTTTTATTATTTTTAGGGAAATAGGTTTTTACATCCTGATTCTTTTTCTTCTTAAAGTGTGGAAATTTACTTTGTCCTTTGAAAAACCTTTTAAAAGCCTGTTCAGCATTCATTATTGATTGCTTTACCGCCTTACTACCAACGTCTTTAATCCATTTGTATTCAGGATTATTAGAAATAAAATCATTGTTTAACCATTTGGAAAAATCCATTCCTGAAACAAATCTTTTTTCTTTTTCATAAACTTCTTTATTATGAGAGATATAAAAATTATAAACGAATCTACATACACCTATAGTCTGGCGAATTTTCTGTTTTTGTTTGTCAGTGGGATTTATCTCGGTTTTGTAGGCTTTTAGCAATCTCTTCATCCTCCTTTATCTTATTTTTATATTTT
>DAOSDD010000343.1:0-3817 GCA_035362115.1 Clostridiales bacterium
GTATTCATCTGGAGGACACTCCCATGACAAAAGCCATGTTTTGTCAATATTATATTTTTTCATGTTTTCAAGAAATCTGTTTAAATCATGTCCATGCCAATCTGCATGATTATGAACATCGATAATCATTATTACATCTCCTTAATGCAGTCATATTTTACTACATTTAATATTATAACATATTATAATATATAAGAAAAATGGCTGCTACAAAATAATCTTTGCGTTACAATTGTAACTCCCCTTCCGGTAGCTTCTCTTCTACAAAGAGAACCTCCAACTTCAATAGGCTTTCCTAAAGTTGTTTTATAGCATGTTACACATTTATTATGCTTTTGTGAAAATATTATTATTGTATACATTATGCTCGGCTTATGTTTTTTAAAGTATAAGACTCCATTTTATGCAACACCGTATCTTATTTCCTGCATTTGCAACTTTGTTTTTATGTCCTTCATTACAACATTTACAACATATTCCTTAACAAAAAAAATAAAGCCATTGTACAGAATGATTATGCAATCTTACTGTTTAATGGCTTACTGTATGTTAATAGATTCTATGTTCTAATTATATATAATCCGAGGTACAAACCTTCTTATGGGAACATTCCTCTTAATTTTTTAGCCTTTACAAGCCTCTCAAGGGCAACCATATATGCACCCATTCTTAAGGTTGTATTTTTAGCCTTTGCTTTTGTCCAAACCTCATTAAAAGCGTTGGTAAGCATTTCTTCAAGGCTGTTATTTATCCTTTCTTCATTCCATAAAATCGCCTGATTGTTCTGCACCCATTCAAAATAAGATACTATAACACCTCCGGCATTGGCAAGGATGTCAGGAACAACAACTATCCCTCTTTCTTCAAGAACTTTGTCTCCATCTAAAGTAGTGGGACCATTTGCCGCTTCAACAACAATGTTTGCTTTAAGCTGTCTTGCAATGTTTTCATTTATCTGATTTTCCATAGCTGCCGGTATAAGCACATCTACATCGCATGTTAACAATTCATCATTTGATACGCGTTTTACGTTGTCAGCATGATAACCATCCAAAAGGTTTCCGCCGCCATTGCTTCCTACATATTCTGCAATATCGTTTATATTTAATCCTGATTCACAATACAACCCGGTAGAAATATCACTGACCGCAACAATCTTACATCCCTGATTGTATAAAAGCCTGGCCGCAGTACCACCTACATTTCCCATACCCTGCACTGCAATTCTGGCTCCCTGCATTGGTACACCCATACAATTGAGTATTTCTCTTACTATTAGCATTATACCTCTTCCTGTTGCTTCTTTCCTGCCTAATGAGCCGCCTATCTCAATAGGTTTACCTGTAACTACCCCATGTACGGTATAACCCTTGAACATGCTGTAGGTATCCATAACCCATCCCATTATTTCTGGATTGGTATTTAAGTCCGGAGCAGGGATATCTTTTTCAGGTCCTATTAAAGGCAGGATCATCGCTGTGTATCTTCTTGTAAGCCTCATTAACTCATTTCTGGATAGTTCCCTGGGATTTACTTTTACAGCACCTTTGGCACCTCCATAAGGGATATTGGCAACTGCACATTTAAAAGTCATCCATGCTGCCAGAGCTTTTACTTCCTCTAGATTTACATCCTGATGATATCTAATACCGCCTTTACATGGTCCTCTGGAACTTGAGTGTTGTATTCTGTAACCCTCAAAGACTTTTACGGTTCCATCATCCATTTCTATAGGAATAGATACTTTCAGCTCCCTTTCAGGACTTTTAAGAGCTTCATATTCGTTAGGCTGAAGCCCTAGCATTTTTGCCGATTTCTCCAGGACTTCAAGCATTTCTTCATATGGATTATACTTGCTTTTATTCATATAAAAATTAACCCCCTTAGCTATACTAAATCATATATATTAATTATTAGATCAGTTAGCAGCTTAATATTGAAACAATTATAATACTTAAATTAAAAACAATCAACTGTTTTTTGAAAAATTTAATTTTTTTATTGCAAAAAAGAATTATTATATTTTTTTATTGCATATTACTTTAGGGACTATGTTTGGGAGCAACACGAAAATTTAATGCGTTTAATATGGTTATAATACAAGCTGGCAGCGTGTTATACTCATATTACATTATATCCCTTGATTTACTTAAAAGGTAACTCCTGCGCTTTTTAGATGTGAAAACAGATTTTGGAAAATATTTTTTTTGCAGTTTTTTATTTCATTACTATCATTTTGATTAATAAGTCAGGGGACACTCCTCTCTCGAACGGAGCGTATTTCTTTTACTTTGAATACTTTGAAGAGCGTATCTGCTGTTAAACAGCAAAAATCCCTGTACTTATTAGTGTTGCTCCAAAGTACAGGGATTTAATTTTTGTTTATAGGCAATAGCAAGGTTTAGCCACTAGTGCTATTTCTTATATAATACCTGACCACCAACTATAGCCATATCAATATTAATATCTTTGTCAAATATAACAATGTCGGCATCTTTACCAGCAACAATACTTCCTTTTCTGCTGCTTACTCCAATAATTGAGGCTGGTGTTAAGGTCATCATTTTAACAGCATCAATCAGAGGCACATCCGCAAGGTTCACCATATTCCTTACCAGCCGGTCAGCTGTAGCTACACTTCCTGCAAATGCAGTTCTATCAGGCAGTTTTGCAACTCCATCCTCAACAATTACAGGCATTCCATTTTTCAAGCTTCCAATAATGCTTTCTCCTTCAGGTTGTCCGGCAGCACGTATGGAATCAGTTACCAGAGCTACATGATCAGCTCCTTTGATTTTATAAATAAGTTTCAGCAAACTCGCCGGAAGGTGTGATCCGTCAGCAATAATCTCAACAGTCATTTCATCGATTAAGTATGCAGCTTCTACAACACCTGCGTATCTGTATGCATTTATTCTTCTTACCATTGATGTGGCTGAATAAAGATGAGTTACATGAGTAAATCCATTTTCAAAAGCTTCCAGTACATCCTCATATATTGCATCGGTATGGGCAATAGATGGAAGGATTCCTTTTTCTTTCATCAGCCTTCCAAATTCAAGTGCACCATCAAGTTCGGGCGCTGCACTCCAACGAATTATGTCATCAGTCCATTCCAGTATCTTTTCATATTCTTCACGTTTTGGGCTCCTAATAAATCTGGGGTCCTGAGCACCTTTCTGAGACATTGCAAAGTATGGTCCCTCTAGATGCAATCCTAGAAACTGCGAACCTTTCTTATTCTCCTTTTTTGCCTTCTTGTATACGGCAAAGGTTTCTTTAAGCTCCTCATTGGTGCTTGTGGTTGTAGTAGGTACAAGTGCTGTAGTTCCATGCTGGATATGCTTCTCTGCTGCGCCAAGATATGCTTCCACAGTGGCGTCAAGAAAATCATGTCCTCCACCGCCATGTGTATGAATATCAATAAATCCTGGTGCAACATATTTGCCCCCGGCATCTATTATATTTACATTGCTGCAATCATTATTCCCACTACGGCAGCATTTATCAGCCTTATCAGACTTGTCAGACTTATCAGCTTTATCAGCCTTTTCATCCAGTATCCCGGTAATTTTCCCATTTTCAATTGTTATACAACCATTTTTAATAATTTTAAAAGGTGTTATTATATTTCCATTAATAATCTTTACCTTTTCAATGTGTTCCACACATTTCACCTCTTATTCAAAAAATAACTACATGATGTATTAATATTAATAACCCTAAAGCTGCATTGATTGCCTACTAACTCAATTATTCCGGGGCCAGTTGGCAAAATACATGTATTCAAGATTCTCATCAGAAATGCAGGTCATAT
>DAOSDD010000344.1:0-3814 GCA_035362115.1 Clostridiales bacterium
GATGGGTCAAGGGTCAGAGCAAGTATTGATGCATATGGTGCAACTACCATATCATTAACTAATCCTCGCTTTAGACCCAGTTCAGGCACTCCAAAGGCTTTATACTGGTAATTTAAATTAATATCAAATGCAAAATATGCTGACTCGGAAACGCCCCAGGGTATATTACGCAGTCTGCCGTACCTTTTTTGAGCAGCAACTACAAACCTGTAGGTTTCATCCAGGAGAGTGTTTTCATAATTTCTGATAATCAGGAGAGGCATGAAATATTCAAACATGGTGCCTGTCCAGGAAACCAATCCTCTGTATTCATCTACCATGGTAAGTCTTCTTCCCTGCCGGAACCAGTGCTTTACGTCCACTTCTCCCCTTGCAACAGCAATATAGCTTGTTTGACGTGCTTCTGATGCAAAAAGATCATAGTAGGATTTACTAAACCTGTTTTTTTCACCATCGTACCCTATATAAAAGAGCTGCCTTTTTTCATCAAATAAAGGTGCAAATTTTGTGTTTTCAATTAACAAATTGATCCTTTGTATCAAGCACCTGCATAAATAAGTCATGGCATTATCATCGTTGACGACATTACCATTGCTGGCTGCATTATCATTATTTATGGCATCATCATTATTTATAGCATTATCATTATTTATAGCATTATCATTATTTATAGCATTATCATTAGCAGCTATATTATCATTTTTATCTGTACTTTGTGCATGAACCCTCATTGCATCAAGTTCTTTCATAAAACTTGTAGTCATTCGGTATAACTTTTTTATCCATGAGTATCTCTTTAGCTTGCTGTCAGCTTTTATTGCTTCCAATTCTGAAGCAATCATGTTCAAAATCTTTTCCCATTCTTTAAGGTCCATATTATCAGTTGAATGGTATTTCTCAATATAATAATCAATTAATTCTTCATAAAGCTTAATATTGGGCATATTGACTTCTTCTTTTACAATTGAAAAAGTATCTTTTAGACCATATGCCATATTAATATTTACACATGGGTTTTCTGTTTCCTTATTTCGTAATAATTCTTTTAAAGCTTCCGAAGCCACTATTAAATAGCCCACAAAGTTACCACTGTCTACAGCTGAAACATAAGCAGGCCGTAACACCTTCAGTGTAGTGGTATTATACCAGTTGTATAAATGGCCTTCCCACTTTTCCATTTTTTCCAGCGTAGTTATAATATTATCTAATAACTGGAGCATATCATAGCAACTGATATACCCCAGGTCTCTTGCAGCAATAGTAGAAGTCACTAATAAACCAATATTCGTAGGGGATGTTCTGTGAGCAACTCCTTTATATGGCTCTTCCTGTAAATTATCAGGTGGTAAATAATTGTCTTTTGCTGTTACTGTATCCTCAAAAAATCCCCAGGTTTTTCTTGCAGTTTTTCTTAAAAGCAGAATTTCTGCATCTTTCAATTTTTCTGCTTTTGTTTCATAGGGCTTGCTTAAAATATACGCCAAATAAAAAGATGAAGCCCATAATACAGCCAAAACAAAAGATGGGATTACCTTATTCATATTTATATTCATATCTATAGCAAGAGAACCTAAAAGCAATATTACCCCCGCCAATGGAGCCATCCACATCCTTCGGAAAAAACTTACTGTATCATTTTTAAGAGAAGCTTCCATATCTGCTGCGGTTACCCACTCCAACATATTCCTTTTAGTAAAAAATAACCTGAATATGGTTCTGACTATGGCATCAATCATGAGGTACGCCTGGTATGGTATAAATATAAGCTGCAGTATTGTCTGATATAATCCAGCCTTTAAAGGACTTATACCTGTAGCATATTTTCCCTGTCTGTACTTAAAAAAGTCTCCGGCTAAAAGTGTTCTTATAAATTGAATTAATGTATAAATACCTGAAGCTAAAACTGCAAGTCCTACCCAGATACAAGCACTGCCGGGCAAAATCAGTAATCCCAAAAACAGGAGCAGCAGTAATGAAGGATTCATAAGGCTCCTGCGCATGTTGTCCACTATTTTCCATTTGCAAACCGTGGAAATTGGATTGTTTACTATTACACCTTCTTTATTTCTCACTCTGGAAGACAACCATGGCAGCAGCTGCCAATCACCTCTTACCCACCTGTGCAACCTCATCGAAAAAGAATTGTATCTGGCAGGATATCCATCAATTAAATCCACATCAGTAACAAGTCCTGCCCTTATATAGCAGCCTTCAAGAAGGTCATGGCTTAATATGGCGTTCTCAGGTATTGCATTTTTAAGAACTGTCTGAAAGATATTAAGGTCATATATCCCTTTGCCGGTGAAAATACCTTCTCCAAATAAGTCCTGATATACATCGGAAACTGCTGTAGTATAAAGATCTATTCCCCCCTGTCCTGCAAAAATTCTGGTAAATGGAGAAATACTGCAGCTTAAAATACTTATGTTTATTCTCGGCTGAAGAATGCCATATCCCTCAGTTACTATGCCTTTATCCTGATCTATAACTGCTTTATTCATTGGGTGCGCCAGAGTACCAATTAGTTTTTTCGCTGCTCCTATAGGCAATTTAGTATCTGCATCAAGAGTTATAATATATTTTACAGAAGGAATTTCATCCTGTTCACAGCTTAATACCGTATAACTTGTATCGGGTGACCCCTGTAAAAGATCATTTAATTCAACTATTGCTCCTCTTTTACGTTCCCACCCCATCCATCTGTTCTGGACAGAATTATGCTTCCTTTTTCGGTGGAAGTAAAAGAATATTTTTTTTCCTTCTGGTGCATACTGCTCATTTAATCTTTCTACCCCATCAAGTGCTTTATTGATTATTTTTTTGTCTTCAAGAGCGATCTCTAGATTTCCGTCCTTAAAATCGCCTACCAGAGCAAAATAAAGGTTATTTTCCTTATTAGATAGATAATGCACCTCAAGTTGATCCACAAGTTCTATTACTCTTTTCTCATTGGGTAATAAGGTAGGTACTATAACCATGGTACTCAATTCTTCAGAAATACCATCTTTTAATTGCAATTTAGGCAAAAGTGAAGGCCGTAATATTTTGCTTACAAGAGTATTTACAAGAGCGACAGCTATTTCACTTGCCGGTATTAATACAGCAATACCCGCTGCTACAGCAGTTGCTACAAGCCTCGTATTCGTTTTGATGCCTTCATAAACGGCATAATATATGAACAATCCGGTAATAACCAGAGTAATAAAAGCTATTGAGCCAATATAGAAAGCCTCTGGCTTCATTTTTATAATTTCGTCAAAGTACCTGAAAGGAGCAAGTTTATGCTTTAATTTTAATAGAAGGTTTTTCCTGCCTTTTCCTATTATATAATAACCTATATGCCTGTATTGCGGTATATCCTGTTCTTTTGCACATTCAAGCGCTTTCAATGCTATAACGGTCTCAGAAACATTGCACAGCTCTGCAAGTTTTCCTATAGCCTGTCGGTAATAATTTCTTGATTCAAAATCCATTTCGATATATATGCCGTCTGGATCCTGTTTCAGTATTTGTTCTACATGGCTGAGAGATTCAAATATTTCACTCCAGTCCATAGAAGATATAAACTTAAGGCTTGTCAGAGAATTACCTATAGATACCTGGGCCGCAGCCTGGACCTGGTGCTCAAAGGATGCTACTTCATCAGATTTTAAGCCTTGATCATGCAGTTTTTCATTAACATATATAAGAGCAGCCGTTCCCTTCCTCCCCTGTTTTTTCAATTTATTAAGCAAATGCTCAATAAAGGAGGAATATACTGCACCTCTTTCTCTTACATACTGATTTATTATATATAATACTTCTTCTTTGCCCT
>DAOSDD010000345.1:0-3761 GCA_035362115.1 Clostridiales bacterium
TCTAACAAAAAATACCGTAGTTTCGGGGCTTTTAGCCCCGTGACCACGAGTTTTACAAGGGAGGTAATGAAAATGAAAAAGTTTTTATGTATTATGCTAAGTGTTATGCTGGTGTTAAGCATAGTTACAGGGTGTAGCAGTAGTAAGGATAAGGACAAAGATAATACGTCTGCTGCTGTTGAAAAAGAAGATACTAAACAGGGTGAGATATTTAACAAAACAGGTTATCCTATAGTGAATAAACCTGTTGAAGTAACTATGATGCATTCAAAAGGCTCACACCAGGGACCATGGGAGGAAATGCATTATTTTAAAGCAATGGAGAAGGCTACTAATATAAAAATTAAGTTTTTATCAATTGAAAGTTCAGGCTATGAAGAGAAAAAGAATCTTGCCTTTGCAAGCGGCGATATTCCTGATGTAGTATGGGGACTTACATCAAAGGAGGAAGTTAAATATGGTGTGGAAGGTAAAACTCTTATTCCTTTACAGAATTATATAAACAATTATGCACCTAATTATGCAAAAATGATAAAAGAGTCTCCTGATGTTAAAGCTGTAGCTACTTCAATGGATGGGAATATGTACTCTTTTCCTGTACTTGCAAATACTCTGACAATGGCTACCAACTACTTATACATCAGGACAGACTGGCTTGATAAAGTAGGGAAGAAAATTCCTGAAACAGTAGATGAGTATATCGATGTCTGTGCAGCAATTAAAGCATGGAACAACTCTAAAATACCTGTTTCATGTGCTAAAGAGAGTTTTTCCAATCTTGTACGTGCATTTTTACCTGCATTTGGTTATTTAGTTGATGATAGATATGGATTAGATGAAACTGACAAAGTTGTTTACACACCAATTACTGAGCAATATAAATTAGTACTTATGTTTTTAAACAAACTGTATGCAAATAAGTATCTGGATAATGAGTGTTTCACACAGGAGGATGCAAATGTTGGCGCCAAGATGAAAGAAAACATAAGTATGATGTCAGATTGGGGTTCAGTTATGAAACCAGAAAATTTCGAAAATGGAGTAATACAGATGGCAATGCTTGCTCCATTAACTTCCGAGTATTATGATAAAAAGCATGTTAGGGGATTTGATACGATTTTTAGCTCACAAATAGCACTTACAAAGAATTTAAAGTATCCGGAAGCTATGGCAAGATGGATTGATATAAATTATTCTGATGAAGATGTAGCTCCTGGCATTGTAAAAGGATTGAATCGTATCTCAATATGGCTGGGAATTGAAGGACAAGATTGGCAATATACAGACAATGAGAAAACTACTTATGCAAGGATTGTACCTCCTGATATTAAAGCGTCTGAGATTGAGTATGCAGAAAAATATGTTAGCCCGGGATGGGGTCCGTGTAAATTGGTAATGCTTGCAATGCCGGAAAAAGAAAAGAATCCCGGCCAATATATGAAAGCATCCCAATCAAAAGCAAACTATTTCCCATACATGGAACCAGGTTTTAAGAATAATTACTTAAAGTATACACCTGAAGAGCAGGAAAGATTAAAAATACTCGAAAATGATATTGACTCATATACAAAACAAATGGAAGCCAAGTTTGTAACAGGACAGGAAAAGATTGAAAATTGGGATAAGTATGTTCAAAAGCTTAAAGAAATGGGAGTTGACGAGCTTATAAAAATCAAACAGGATGCATATGGTAGATATAAATTATTAGTAAAGTAAGCAAAGCAGGTTGAGCTAATTATATATGTTAAGGACTAGTATAGTGTTTCTCAAATACCTATACAAATGAAAAACCTGCGAACCCGTAAAATCATCGGGATTCTCGGCTTTTCAGAAAATGAGGTAATTTGAGAACACACTACTATATAATTTACGATTTGAAAGAACTAATGAAGAATTTGCAAATCGTAAGTTACATCAAGGTAACAGAAGCAGGTTAAATGTTTTAAAACCTGTTCTATATAGTAATAAAATACCTGATTATAGCAGGAGGCCGGATTAATTGTAGTTAGGCCTCCTGTTTTGCTACTATAGATATAGCAACCTTTGGAAATAGGTGATATAATTAAGTTTAAGAAAATGAAAGGGGATATGAATATGGCACGTTTTGTAAAAATCAGTTCACTGTGTCCGGCTCCGTACATAGTTGACCCTCAACTGGACTATAGTATCGCAGTTGATGAAATGATCAACCATTGGAATAATCAGTTTTCACAGGTTCTTCCCGATAAGCCGGATTTGATTATTACCCATGAGGCTTGTGACCGTTCACCTGTTTATTCACTGGAAAGTAGACTTGAATATTACAGAGTTCGAGGAAATAAAGTAAGAGATTTTATGAGAAAGGTTGCAGCTGAGAATAATTGCTACATTGCTTATTCTGCTGCAAGGGAAATGCTTGACGGCACATGGAGAAATTCAACACAGATTATAGACAGGAATGGAAATATAGCAGGTATTTATGACAAAAATCACCTTGTTATAGAGGAAAATACTGAAGCGGGTATTGCTTATGGCAAGGACGCCCCAATAATAAAATGTGATTTTGGAACAATAGGTTGTGCTATATGTTTTGACCTCAACTTTGAAGAACTGAGACTAAAATATGCAAAAGCCCGGCCTGATCTTATAGTTTTCTCCTCAATGTATCATGGAGGGTTAATGCAAAATTACTGGGCATATTCATGCAGAGCCCATTTCGCCGGGTCTATTGCCGGATTGCAGGGTACCATAATATCACCTGTAGGAGAAACAATTGCAAAAACTACAAATTATTTTAAATATATTACAGTTGATGTTAACCTTGATTGTGAAGTTATACATTTAGATTGGAACTGGGATAAAATAAGGGCTGCAAAAGAGAAGTATGGAAGCAAGTTCAAAATGTCCGATCCAGGATATCTGGGAGCAGTATTAATATCTAGTGAATCAGATGAAGTTACAATAAATGATATTATTAAAGAATTTGACTTTGAACTGCTTGATGACTATTTTAACAGATCTTTAGCTCACAGGCATGAGAATCTTGTGCCATGACTGGGAAACATTCATAACTTTAGTCATAAGAAAGTTCAAAAAAGGAGAGGAAAGGTGATTTTTTATGGATGTTATGGCGGCAATTCAAGGAAGAAGGAGCATAAGAAATTATAGTACCAGGGAAGTTGAAGAGGAAAAACTCAATAGGGTTTTGGAAGCGGCCAGACTTGCTCCTTCTGCAAACAATAGGCAGAACTGGAGGTTCATAGTAGTCAGAGATGAGGAACTGCGGAAAAAGATGACAGAAGCATCATTTGGTCAGCAGTTTGTAGGTGGTGCTCCGGTTGTAATTGTTGCATGCGGTACTGATCCTTCAGGAGTTATGAGGTGTGGCCAGTACAGGTATACTATTGATTTATCCATAGCTGTATCATATATGACGCTGGAGGCCTATGAACAGGGTCTTGGCACATGTTGGATAGGCAGTTTTGATGAAGGTATGGTAAAAAAATTACTTAATATACCTGATACGGTGAGAGCTGTTGCTATAACTCCATTGGGGTACCCTGCTGAAAGTCCTGCTCCTAGACCAAGAAAATCGTTAAGTGAGATTGTATGCTATGATAAGTATCAGGAATGATTTGTGTTAATGATGTTCTGTAAAAAAAGTGCAGTGAATTTAATATTTTAAAATCACTGCACTTTTTGTTTCTTGGAGCTGGTGGACGGAATTGAACCCCCGACCTGCTGATTACAAGTCAGCTGCTCTACCTACTGAGCTACACCAG
>DAOSDD010000346.1:0-3731 GCA_035362115.1 Clostridiales bacterium
ACATTGATTCAATAGATCCTCTTGCGAGAATGACGCAAAAGACTGCATACCGAAGGGATGAAATCATGGCAGTACTGGAAAAAGCGGCTGATTGGGTGTTGCAGAACCGGATAGAGGACGGAGGTTTTGTTTTTATACTGGATCGCCCTTTTGAATATGGACACAGGGAATTGTATGGAGAAAAAAGCAAAGGAGCAATGTTCCCCACCTGGTTTAGGACACTATCGCTTGCAGTTATTGGTAAAGCAGTTCCTGAAAATCCTCTTGGAAAATATCCGTGGAATTTTATTATGCACCCGGGATTTCAGTTCTGGTGATTTAAGTATGCTGATTCAGCACTCTATTCAAGGAGGGTTTATGTGTGAATGATGGATTTGAAAAGATATTTAAAAATGATGTTTTATCATATTTAGCTTTAACGGAGGATTATCTATGAATAAGGAAAAATTCGCATCATTATTTCCTATAGGTTCACACTTGTGCCGGGAACCTATGCCTTCTATGTCTGAAATGAAAAAAGACATGGAAATATTGAAAAAAAACGGCTTCAATCTAATAAAGCTCCAGGAAAATTGGGCAATTGACGAGCCACTGGAAGGATATTATGACTTTTCAAGATACGAAGAATTGATTGAGTATGCTGTAGAACTAGATATGGGAGTTTACCTGGGACTTACCTGCGAACAGGCTCCAAACTGGCTATGGCAGAAATATCCTGATTGTAGGATGGTGGGCAGGAATGGAGTACCTGTTGCTTATCAAGCACAGACTACCTTACCAGCTGATGGAAAGCCCGGACCATGTTATGACCACCCGGGAGCTATGTCAGATCAGTTACGGTTTATCAGAAAACTGGTGGAGGTGCTTGGAAAATACGAAAATATTGTAGTTTGGAATACATGGCAGGAGATCGCTTATTGGGCAGAAGGTCTGGTTGGCCAGCATATATGCTATTGTGAAAACACCCTGGAGCATTTCAGAAGATGGCTCATGGAAAAATATGGGGATCTGGACAACCTAAACCGTACCTGGAAAAGCAGGTATATGGATTGGAGCTATGTGCTTCCCGATAGGCTTGTTGGAAGAACTTGTCTTCCTAACGATATCGACTGGAAATATTTTATGGACAATATCCAGATTGCACATGTGCTAAAATCAAGGGAAAAAGCAATTAAAGATACTGATCCCCTTAAACGTCCCGTTTTTGCACATAAAGGAGCTCCGGTGATTGGTTCAGGTGCTGACTGGACATATGCCCGTACACAGGATTTTTTGGGTTCTTCCTGTTATCCTGCATGGGGTTCGGGACATGGTTGGGATGATGTAAAACAGGCACCTTTAATCGGTAGAGAAGATGCACTTTTGGCTGAAATGTGGGATGGTGTTGCTTTGAAATATGATTATATCCGCTCATGCAATAAAAAAGGTGCACCGATATGGGCCGCGGAGTTTCAAGGAGGACCTGTGAGTACAGGCTTCCAATATGGGAGGATACCGTCCAGGGATGAAATACGGAGATGGATGTTAACAGCTGTAGGTGCAGGTGTGACAGCCATTTCCTTCTGGGTTACCCGTGCTGAAATAATGGCAGCTGAAATGAATGGATTTAGCCTTCTGGACAGTGAAGGAGATACAACGGAACGTATAGAGGAAGCCGGACGAGTAGGAGAAGCGCTGAACAGACATGCGGATTTGTTTGCCAACCCCAGTTGGGGAGGTGCTAGCATAGCTATCTTGGTCAATGAATGGAACTATCAGCTTTGCATGTCTCTAGCTCAGGGAGGTGAAAATCTGCCTTACAGCCTGCGGGGTTGGTACAGGATACTATGGGATGCCAGCATACCAGTAGACTTTATAGAAGCTTCGGAGTTGAATGAAGATTATATACAAGAATACAATGCTATTATTCTACCGTTCCCTCTGTCCATTTCAGAGGAAATTGCATGTAAGCTGAAGAAATATGTGCAGAAGGGCGGAAATCTTATAAGTGAGGCATGTCCGGGAAGACTTAATGATTACGGTTTTGCCAACCGAGGTGAATTATCACCGGTTTTACGGGAGCTTTTTGGTGTGACTCAAAAGAGCTTCAAAATGGTCAGGGAACCTAATGGTGGCAAACGATGGTCTCCACAAGAACGTACATGGGGTGAATACTTGGAAGCAGCCATGTTGGAAGGAATGGGAGCCTTTGAAGGCATGAGGTTACGTGCTAACATATATATTGAAACTTTTGAGTGTAAGCAGGACAGTGTACCCTTTCTTAAGTACAAAGATGCAATTGTAGGAACTGTAAGGAAGGTAGACGATGGTAATGCGTGGCTTATAGGCACTTTTGCAAGGCACAACGGTACTGCTTACAGAGATTCGGAGAGTAGAGCTTTTGTACTGGCTCTACTGAAAGAATGTGGTATTATACCTGCATATGAAGGTAAGCTTCTACTTCGCAAAAGAATTAGGGGCGATAAGGAGGCATGGCTGTTTACAAATCCTACTGGGGAAGATATTACGGAGTCAATCGATGTCAGAAACATAAAACATGTGGAAGATCTTATGGGTGAAGAGCTTAATATCAAGGATGGTTTCATTAGCTTGACGGTTAAAGGGCTTGATGTAAGGGCGCTTGTTGTGAATAAATAATATTACTTGTACATTGGTTATTTCGAAATGATAGAGATGACATTAACTGAAGATAATGTCGTCTCTTCAGTTTTAATTACAATTTATATTCTTTACTGAATCCCTAACGACAATATTATCCGATTCCAGAATGATGCTTTCTACACTTTCACCATTTATCTTCTTGACCAATAAATCCATTGCAAGGCTCCCCATGAGAGCCTTGTCTATTCTAATAGTTGTAAGAGCCGGCTCTATATACCTGGATAAAATGATATCATCTATTCCAATGAAAGAAATATCTTCAGGAACCCTATAGCCTTTGTTCTTTGCACATCTAATTGCACCAATAGCAAAAATGTCACCAGCACAGAAGACCGCAGAAGGTGTTGATGGATTTTTCAAAATATTTTCCATACAATTATAGGCAGATAATTCATCAAATGCATTATTCTGAATCCAGTAGGGAGATATGGAGACACGAACTTCTTCCAGAGCATTTTTGTATCCGGTAAATATTTGAATGTAGTATTCAGGGATATAACTGGAACTAATAAGAGCGATATCAACATGCCCATGTTCAATAAGAAATTTTGTTGCGGCATATGATAGAAGCTCACTGTCAGCATTTATTGTTGTAAAATCGCTGCTTGTTGAATGTGCATCTACGATTACATAAGGTATATTTAATTTATCGACTTCCCTTAATATGGCTCTTTCAGTATCTTGGTAGAATATAATTCCATCCGTATCTTTATACTTGATAATATTCGGAATATCCATTGAGTTTCCTTTCATAGAGATGTCTGTAAAAACAATGTTATAACCGAACTCTTTGTTTTT
The DNA here is from genome assembly GCA_035362115.1 of Clostridiales bacterium. Taxonomy (GTDB): domain Bacteria; phylum Bacillota; class Clostridia; order Acetivibrionales; family DUMC01; genus DUMC01. Next base: position 3,460 of record DAOSDD010000346.1, read on the forward strand.
TTCAAGAATCCCATTTGTTATTTCATAATAAAAAAGATCAGAGAATGGAGAAGAAGTTTGCTGTACCACCAGACTTATATTATAGCTTTTCTTAAAAAAAAGCCTTCGTGAATTAAGACTGGGTATAAAATTTGTCTTTTCAATTACTTCATTAACTTTTTTTCTTGTTTTATCACTTACACCTTTTTTATTATTTAAAACAAAGGACACAGCAGTAGGTGAAACACCTGCTAATTTTGCAATTTCTTTAATAGTTAGTTTTTCCATCTAAT
>DAOSDD010000347.1:0-3705 GCA_035362115.1 Clostridiales bacterium
ATTATTAATAACATTTTCATCATTAAAAGCTAAAACCTTTGACACTTCAAGCCGCTCAAGCAGATTCTCAGTTCCGCCTTCCATATATATGGAATTGTTCATTTCCTCTAAAGTTAATTCAATAAGCGGTGCTTTTTTTAAAATTCTTTTTTTTACATTGTCTTTCCCCTTACTCCTATTATAATAGTCATTAAAAGATTCATGAACCTCAAGCATTGGAAAACTCTCAATTAGTTGTTTAATATCATTTTGAGCCCGTTCATAATCTTCCATAATTCCCTCGAAAGAATATGGTCCTGTATATTTCTTTCTAAGCCATGTTTTTATACTCCCTTTTTTGTAGTCATCATCCCAAAATACATCATGCTCGTGTTCGCTGGGAGGCTGAAAAAGTATCCCCACCAAATCAGCCCAGCCTTTGACTGTACTGCCAGTTAACCTGTTATATATTTCCTCAGGTAGGATAAATCTCCGCAAATGAGAATTCTGCCATCCAAATAATCTTTGTATAGCATAATGTAAATTGTGCAGGGGCATATCGGATGGGATCAAAATGTCCCTGCTGATTGAATCACCTGTTGATGATTTTCCATACTTGTTAAGAATTCTTTTTTCTTCATCATCAAAATATTCACCTTTCAGTTCCAGATGAAGACGTATTGCTTCAAACGTATTTGTATCATTCTTATAATTATTGTTCATATGTTTTTCCTCTCCAATCAGTCTCATACTCTCCTAATGTGATTAGCCTGTTGTCTTATATGTTTTTAATGGAATTGTTAGTTTATACTAAGTTGACTTTGGTTCTCCATATTGCATCCACTTATTCTGTGCTTTATTCCATCTAAAATATATCACAGCAGCCACCCATGAACGAGGAATAATCTTTCCAAAGAATGAAAGAACGCGGTTAAACAGACCGGGAATATATATCCTTTTACCATTGAGTGCATTGTCGATCGTCTTGCGTGCAACAACCTCCAGCGGGTTTGTTGTGACACTGCCCCAGAAACCCTGTACCGCAATTCCGCGCATAGCTTCTTTTGTGGTAACCAAACCGCCTGGACATAAAGTCAGAACATTTGCATTCTTGTTTTTAAGCTCCTGGCTTAAGGCTAATGCAAAGTCGAGTAGAAATCTTTTTGATGCGGCATACGTTGCTTTCAGTGGCATGGGATACATTGAAGCAAGACTTGATACAAAAATCAGCGTGAACTTTTTACCGGTTCTTCTTCTTCGTAAAATATCATGAGTTATCCTTAAGGTCGCTTCATTATTAATTGAAACAATCTTCGTGATCTTCTCCCGATCCTGTCCCAAAAAGTCTCCATCATAATCTATACCGACAACATTAATAAGCATATCAAAGCAAATACCGTGATAATCTATAACAGACATCAGCTGATCAACGCTATCAGCGTTGGTAAGATCACAGGCTTTTGCTGTTACACATACTTTAAATTGTCTTTCAATGCCTTGTTTCAATGATATCAATCCTCTTTGGTTTATATCGGTTAAAAAAATATTGTAGCCTCTTCTGCCGCATTCCGTGGCAAGTACACGGCCAAGGCCACCGCTGGCACCTGTTATTATAACATTCATATCTTTAATCCTGCCTGTCATATGATATTCCACACAGCTCCTGGCTAAGCATAAATAATCGGTCTGCATTTTTGTCAGTTACCTGTCTGCTGTATTCTTTTTCCTTACACTGGTTATAGTAAAGACCGGTAGGGGCAGGCTGCCTGTTAAGCAGAAATTCATAAGTTTTAGCTGGAACTTCCGGTGAAACACCACCCTTTTTCCTGATTGACCATATAAAACTTACAAGACCTCCGGTATATTTGTTTCCAATATCGGTTTTAACAAGTCCGGGGTCTACAACATAAGCTCTGATACCTGTATTAAAAAATTTGTCATTAAGACCCTTTGCAAACAAAATATTGCATAATTTTGACTGCTTATAAGCTGTCAAAGGATTGTATCTTTTCCTTAGCATCACATCATCCCAACGCATCTTTATACCCTTATGAGATTGGCTTCCAGTCATAATTATTCTTCCCTTTGCTTTGATTATAAACGGAAGAAGCCTATATGTCAGCAAAAATCCTGCAAGATGGTTTAAAGAAAACTGTTGCTCATATCCTTCTTCGGAAGTGGTGTACCAGCTTCTTACACAACCTGCGTTATTAATGAGACCATAAAGCTCACTTTCTCTGAAGCTTTCAATGTAAGATGCCACCTCATCAGCAACACGGTTTACTTCATTTTGCTGAATAAGATCCGCAACAAAATAAATTACGTCTGCATTCGGGTTTTCTGACTTTATCAGGCCTTTTGCACGCTCACAATTGCTTTTGTTATGTCCTATCCCAATCACAGAGTAATTTTTAGATAAAAGACGTGCAGTTTCAAATCCGATTCCCGAAGATGCACCTGTAATAACAACTGTTTTCATTATATAAACCATCCCCAAACATGCCAAAACTCAAGACTTCCTGCTAAAATTGCCGATATTATATACCCTGCAATAAAACTAACCGCAAAAACAGTAAGAGAAAAAAGTGCAATCAACCTTGTACGCCGTTTGGATTTGGCTGACATCCGGGGATATACCGGCAATGAAGGAAGCATTGCCTGCCCTGCGGAGCCTGCTATAACATTAAAATGAAATCGTCCGTAAGAACGCATAAGTTGTTTGATAAAACTTACAAAATACAAACATCCAACGCTCGACAATAAAGCTAAAGCTAACAGACAAACAACATATATAAGAGCGCATAAATATGGCATACCGGGAATTAAATTACTAATATTGAGTCCTGTTAACAGACATATACCTATGAAAGCTGCTGCAATAGTAAAAGTACCCATCACTGCGGCAAAAGCATAGAGAATCAAAAAGAAAGCACCAACAAAGATGTCTGCAAAAACCATGCCAATAACTGTTACAATTTTCCTGCCACCATGTTTCTTTTGCTCTTCATTGGGAATAAACTGTGAAGCCAGTTCATAAGGGTTTCCGAGTTTTGCTGCAATTTCCTCTTCTGCAAAACCATCGGCAAGCTTAAATGCAAAATGCTGCTCATATTCATCCAGAATATCCTCCGAGTCAGAAATATTGTTCTTCTTCAATTCATATCTTAACTGTGTTAAAAACTCACTTTTCGTCATCTTATTCATCCTCCAATATGGTTTCGATGGATTTTGCAAAATTAATGTACTCCTGTTTGGCGGCTTCATATGTCTCAAGCCCCAATTCAGTAAGAGAGTAATACTTTCTGGGTGGACCTCCGCTATCTTCTGAAAGGTATGTGGTAACAAATCCATCACTTTTAAGCTTTCTTAAAATTGGATAAACTGTACCGTCTGCAATATCTATGTGTCTTGAGAGATATTCCGATATCTCATATCCATACCAATCATGACGCTTAAGAAGCGACATCACACAAAGCTCCAATACGCCTTTTTTATACTGTGTATTCAAGTTAACCTCCTAAACAGATACCTGTAATGTACACTGTCTACTACTATATTATATTCAATAGTGATGTATATGTCAATACCTGAATCAGTTTCTTTTGTTCTTATTAAAACGTTACTATTCAGAGGTAACTGAGCAGATATAGGTATGCAATATAAGGAAACATTAGCGAAATGCAGCTTAGAGATGTATAGTCAGAGCGAGGAATAGCAAGCCGACTG
>DAOSDD010000348.1:0-3688 GCA_035362115.1 Clostridiales bacterium
GGTATGAGAGTCAGGCGTTTTACAGGGCTTCTAAAAGAGGTCGAATTGGATACTAAAGGGCCTTTATTCGCAAGAGTGGAGCTAAAATACGAACTTGAGGGTACTGATAGTTATTCAGTGATGCTGACCGCCTATTCAAGCATTCCACGTGTTGATGTATCTGTCCGGATAAATAAGAATAACAGATTGGAACCTGAAAACGTATATATTGCCCTGCCATTTACAACGGGTCAAGGCCAGAAACCTCAACTATGGATTGAGAAAACCGGACATATCCTGAGGCCAAGGGTAGACCAACTTCCTGGGACGGGAGTTGACTTTTACTGCGTTCAGGAAGGCGTAACCTATTCATCGGAAGAAAAAGGTTTGGTTATTGCTATGCCTGATACACCGATGATACAGTTAGGCCCCCTGGAGTTTGGAGAGAGGCAGTTGATGGGTTATAACGGAATAAAGGAAGATGGCGAACACCTGTATTCCTGGGTTATGAATAACTACTGGGAGACTAATTTTAAAGGTACAATTGGAGGATTTTATGAGTTCAGATTTTCGGTAAATTGGGGTAAAGAACTTGGTAATCCCGAAACTGCTATTACGAGATGCCACTCCATTAATACAGGGCTTATAGGAATCAGAGTTACAGACAGGATATAGATGCAGCTATTGCAAGAGGTATTATTGAAGATAGGAAAAAGGTAATCAGTCCAGGAGAAAGCGAATGTGCAGGATATGCTCAGGCATTGGGAATTCCAATAATAATATCAGATAATTACACAGAATTTAAGTTGTCAGATGAATTCATTACTTTGACATGCAATAACATTTTGGCTTTATGTGTGTATTTTGATGAGATTTCAAAAAGTGAGCAGAAGACATTTTTAATAAAATTAATGATAAGTTGACTTGTCCGACTGGGGATACCTTTGAAGACCAATATAGAAAAGCTTTAATAAGATTAGAGAGGAATGGTTGGAAAAAATATTTGGGAATATAGAGGAAGGTATATGTAATAAGGGATATGGACTGCGCAAAACAGCCCTTGGAACAATTTGAAGCAAAGTATCCCTATGAATGCAGGCCTAGAATCTGCTTAGAACTTTGCGAGGATTGGGCAAGAGGCAGAATCAAAATGCTCACGGCAAAACGGGCTATTTTAGATTCACATGCAGTTGCAAAAGAAATCGACGATAAGGAATATGGTGCTTTTATATATTCCTTTATTTTTATTTTTACTTCGAACCATATTGAGTTTCTGCGGTTGCTTTCGAAAGGTAAAACTCTGCAATCTGATTTTTAGAATGTTTACTTCAATACGAGAAGGGTAAGAGTAAATAAATAAATAATTGCAAGAAAATAACAAGCCAGTGTTTTCAGGGGTTTAAAGGATGTCCATGAAAGGACTTTATTTAATTATGGAAAGGAGTTTGTTTGATGAACACATTTAGTGCCTGAGTCAAATAAACTCCTATCATTTTGCAATATCAAGACTTTTGTCCAAAACTCCTAGTTGAAAGATATAAGAAAAATATATAAAATATAAACAATAGAAGTGATTGGGGTTAATTGGCGGATAATGCACAAAAAGCAGAAGCGTTTTAATATAACGATACGGAAATTATAAACTCAAACAGGCTAAGCACATTACACATTATATATAATACTCAAGAATGATGCATATGAAAGAGTAGCGCCAAATGGAAAGGATAAAAGTCGGAGGTTCTTCATGAGAAACATTGTTCTTATTGGAATGCCAGGTGCAGGTAAGAGTACAGTCGGTGTTTTGCTTGCTAAAACATTGGGATTAAGTTTTGTAGATATTGATTTGGTTATACAGGAAAAGGAAGGAATGCTTTTGCAGGATATTATTGACATGTATGGTATCAGCAGGTTCATTCAAATTGAAGAGAATGCAGTGCTTTCATTAAAATGTAAAGCTGCTGTCATTGCCACCGGAGGCAGTGTAGTATATAGTGATAAAGCAATAATGTATTTAAAACAGGATGGAATAATTATTTATTTAAAGGTAGGATATGAGGAAATCTTAAGAAGGATTAACAACATATCAACAAGAGGAATTGTTTTGAATAAAGGTCAAAGTCTTCTTGATATGTATAACCAAAGAATATCTTTGTATGAGAAATATTCGGATATTACTATTGATTGTTCAAATAAGGACGTGGAAGATATTATACAAATTATAGTAAATGACGTAAGCAACAGGTAAGTAGTAAAACTGGCAAATACAATATACTGTTTCCCTCAAAAAGCTAGTAAAATAGTAACTGCAGCAGACAGCAAAATAAACGAAATATAAAACAATTTCAAATGAAAGGACTAATCATTATGGCTATTAGTAAAGTACGTGAGTATTTAAAAAAGTGGGACAAGGGCAATGATATATTAGAGTTTGAAACATCCAGTGCTACAGTTGAACTGGCAGCACAAGCTTTAGGAGTCGATCCTGCAAGGATAGCAAAGACTATTTCATTTAAAAACAAGGAAGGTGCGATGCTGATAGTTGCAGCAGGTGATGTAAAAACAGATAATGGAAAATTCAAAGCAGAATTCGGTTTTAAAGCAAAGATGTTGACACCTGAGGAGACTCTTGAATATACGGGATATGCTGTTGGCGGAGTTTGTCCTTTTGGTTTAAAAAATGACATACCTGTATTTCTTGATATATCTCTTAAAAGATTTGAAACTGTCTTTCCTGCCTGCGGAAGCAGTAATTCCGCAATCGAGCTTACATGTGAAGAGCTTGATAAATTCTCCTTGAATAAAAAGTGGGTTGATGTTTGCAAAGGGTGGACTTGATTTCAAAAAAAGGATGGGAAAAATAATGACATAGGTAATTTAAAATAGCGATGCTGCTACCCAATAAAGAATACATCATTAATCAACATGTAAACATCAGGGGTTTGGATGTTTTGCTATCAAGTTTTGCAATAGTGGAAAACAAAAGCAAATTGTGGTTGATGTATGAAGACAAGGTATTAATCGGGGATAATTTTTATGACGAATTCCGTTTGACAAGGATTCAAGAGAAGTCCCAATTCAATGCTCTTTTAAAGTTAGTTTCGGTAAACAGGACATTGGGACAAAAATTACATATCGCAGCTAACCGCTTCAGTGACTGAAATGTCTGGTTGCGGGGTATCAAATGCTATGTTTAAGGGAGATAACAGTATAATAGCAGATAATGAGGGTTAGGTTTTTGAAGTCTTTTATGTATAAATTTTGACTCATAAAATGTACCATGCATCATAGCCTGAATCCAGGATAACGTAGTTAAAATCCACTTTCATATCATGATACAGATACATTGCAAAATGCTGTAGAAAGAGCATTAAATCAAATAGATGACAAAAATTATGCAGATGAGCTTAAAATTGCAGGGATCAAAGAAATAATTAAAGTGGGAATTACATTTTGTGGTAAAGAGGTAAGCCTGGGATACAGGAATGAGGTATTTAAGTTATAATAAATGCAATCAAAGGAGTTAAACCTTTGAAACAGATGTTTCAAAATGGGACGGCTAGTGTTCAAAACCTTGTTAAGCAAATATGATGAACTAATAAAGATTATTGGACGATACAAAAAGATAATAGATACACCCAATACAGATATTACTTGGAAGAAAGTAAGCGGAAGAATGGATAGATAGAGAAGTTAATGCTATCACAGAGGT
>DAOSDD010000349.1:0-3672 GCA_035362115.1 Clostridiales bacterium
AGCGGAGGAGAAAAAGTCAATTCATCTGCCAGTTGTATTCCACTTTGCCCGGTATTCATATTACCAATGCTTTTTAATGATATTTGTACAAGATACATAAATGGCATATATCTTGGATTATCAACATAAATCATATAGCCCGTCCAATCATTCCAATGTCCTACTGTTTCAAAAAGTAATAATGCTGCAATAACAGGCATACTAACAGGTATACTAATTCTGAAGAACAATATCATGTCATTGGCTCCATCAATAACAGCAGCGTCTTCCAGAGCATGAGGTATTGAATATGAATAATAATTTCTGAGTATAATGAAATGGTATGTGCTAAAAAAATAAGGTATTACCATTGCCCAAAAGGATCCTAAGAGCTTGAGATTTTTCATTAAAAGATAATAAGGTATTAATCCGCCTGAGAAAAACATGGTGAATATTACCATTACATTTATAAATTTCATCCCTTTCATGTGCTTTTTTGAAACTGCATAAGCAAGCATGGATGTAACCGTTATGGACCCTACTGATGCCAGAACAGTTTTTAATAAAGACATAATAAGAGCTTTCTGAAACATGCTCCTGGCAAATATGTGTTTGTAATACTGAAAAGTAGGCTTGAAATCAGGTATTAACGGCATTATGGTAGCGGTTACATTTTCATATGGAGATATTGAGCCTAGAAAAACATACCATATGGGATAAAATGATATAAACGCAAATGATAAGCAAAATATATATATAAACACATCAAAAAAATTAAACCCTATTTTTCTTCTTATATCAAGATTCATAAAATCCCCCATTCCACCACTATTAATGGCATCACAAATAGTGAAGAAAATTCGTTTTTCAAGCAAATCACTTTCATGACTTTTTGTAAATTAATGATTAAAATATACCAGTTACATCCATCTTTTTAACAAATTTATTAGTAATAATAATATTTATTAATCCAATTATACTGAAAATCGTTCCCAGCGCAGCTGCTTGTTCAAACATACCTTCCATTATACCCGTTCTGTAAATATAGGTAGAAAGAACATCTCCGGTTTCATAAACAACAGGCGAGTATAAATTGAATACCTGTTCAAAATTCGATGAAAACAAGGAAGTGGTATTCATTATTGCTAGTACTGCTATGGTTGGTTTAATTCTTGGAAGCGAAATGTACCAAAGTAGATGTCCTCTGTGAGCACCATCAATAATTGCACATTCATATAGTTCAGGATTTACGCCTGTTAATGCTGCTAAATATATTATAGTTGAATAACCTGCGTTTTTTAGTAATGAAGATATTACAATAATCCACCTGAAATGTTGATTTGATATTAAAAAATAAACAGGTTCACCTCCAAAAGCTTGTATTATCTTATTTATAACACCATCTGAAGGAGACAGGAAAAGAGTAACCAGGCCAGCATATACAACCCAAGATATAAAGTGTGGAAGATATACGGCAGTCTGAATAGTTCTTCTAATCCATCCAACTTTAACCTCATTAATCATCAAAGCAAGAAATATAACAAAAGCAAACCCAAATGTAATATTTACTAAATTTATATATATAGTATTTAATAATACTTTATAGAATTCTTTTTCCTGAAAAATAACCCTAAAATTATCAAATCCTACCCAGGGACTTCCAAGTATTCCTTTAGAAAATTTATAGTTTTTAAAAACAATCAGCAAACCATACATGGGAGAATAATAAAATACTATAATCATTACAATACCAGGAAATGTAAGCAAGTAAAAAAACCAATGTTTTCTGAAATATTTAAGCAGAGCTAATATTCTGGAATGATAAGATCTATGTTGAAAATTAGTTCTCATCTGCATACCTCCTCCAATTGTTTTAATTATAATACTCTTTTACCAGTCATGTGTGTGTTATATTATGAAAAATGTGTGTTAATAAAACCATTCTATTGGCAATATCAGTGTATCGGCTGTGACAATATCCTTAATTTTATATGAAATACACTTTTTTTCACAATAATTATCTTTTTCATCTATTTTTTCAACATCACATGTATTATTTATATATGACAAAAAAACTTCATTTCCAATTACATTAATGTCACAATAATGCCATAATTCAAAGTCTTCAGGCAATTCCCCAACCTCATCATCGCCGGTAACGGGAGTCATAACAGGTTCTTCTGGTATATAGCATCTGTCAGATAATGTTTTTATACTGTATATGTTTTTAAAATAGCTCCATGTATTTCCCTCATCTTTTGATATTGCACTAGACAAGCGGCAGCGCCGAAATCCTCTTCTATTTTCCTCTCTGGAAATCTGATTCCAAACAAAAAGCAAGTCGCCATTTGGAAGAGCTTTAAGAGTTCCCGGAGAATCGGATGTAACAAGGCTTGTAGGTTGCGCATACTCAAAAGTCTCCCCTCTGTCACTGCTGATACTCTTAAATATTCTACCTACAAGAGAACGGCCCATAAGAAGTATTTTACCATCGCTTAATTCTACTCCAGTGGCCTCAACAAAACTATCCACCCATTTTTCATAGCCTCCGCGGTAACCCATTATCCAACCATCACATGCTTTCCATGACCTGCCAAAATTGTCTGAATAGTACACCCTTACAACTTCCATCTGGCCAAAATGTCCTTCTGTTTCCGTTTGCATTCTAATACCTTTGTAAGTTCCCCATGAAGCTCCCCATCCCTTTTGTGAAGAAAGAAACTGACTATATGTTACGACCAGCACTCGTCCATCTTTTAGTGAGAACATAGAATTATTCAATCCCATCGTTAATCCATCAAGAGATATCTTGACAGGTTGCGACCAGTTCTCACCTTCATTATTTGACCACCTAAAGAACCAGTTGTTGTTCGCATTTCCACATGCTGTATCCATACTGGCTATGTCGGCATGACAACACCCCAATTCTCCATTACTCATGCGGATAAGACTATAAACATTTATATCTTCTCCATTGATCAACTTTCTTTTACTGCTCCATGTTCTACCTCCATCAATTGATATCTGACCTGTTGCCGTTAGAAGCTTACCGTCCTTTAGTTTAATAATGGAGCGAGGATAAAAATCCCTGACAAGCAGACCCTCTCCATTCCTCCATTTTTCTGCAGTTGCAGCATTAAGTTCAATTCCATCAGCTCCTCTTTCATGTACAGTTAGCTTGTTTCCTTGTCCACTCATAATATTTCCCCCTGATAAGAATGTTATTATAAAAATTCATCATTAATAATTTTCTTGTTTCATAGTAAAAGAAGCAATTTCGCTTTTCTCAAGGTTTCAGTGGAGATTTTGCAACCCCACGCTGAACAAACTTGCTACTATAACTTGCGTCAATCCAGCTCTCGCATATCGAGGTGAAAGACTTCTTCATGCTTTGGTTAAATTTGATTTTGCATAACTAACGTTCTCTTTCCAACTTTTTAGAAAATATTTATAAATTAGTTTGATAACCATATTAGATTGCACCAGGTTGCAACGAAGTAGCATCTCCCTGCAGGTTATCCTGCAGGAAAAGCCGTGAAAAGGCTTTCTGGGGAACAATCATAATATTAGCATTTAATAGTATTAACATCTAATAATATACTATCATAGCTAATAAAAAAAATGTGGCTTATTTTTCTATATATGTGTGAAAATATTATAGATATGTTGCATGAAAGTACTATTAAATTTAAG
>DAOSDD010000350.1:0-3657 GCA_035362115.1 Clostridiales bacterium
TAACAGTATCACCTGTATTAACTATATTGAAGTTCCATTCCTTATCGTAATGCCTTTTTATAATATCTGCACCATTTCTTGTACAATATATGGGGATATTTTCAGATACTTTTGACATTAAATACCCAAGGCTTCCTCCATGGTCAGGCTCCATATGATTTATAACAATCATATCTATATTTTCCAGTCCAATATCCTTATCAAGGTTCTCTACAAACTCTTCCCGGTAAGGGGTCCATACAGTATCAACAAGCACTGTTTTATCATCTTTTATAACATAGGAATTATAAGTTGATCCTCTGTGAGTTGATAATTCATGCCCGTGAAATTTTCTCAGTTCCCAGTCTTTTATCCCTGTCCAATATATATTTTCCTTTATCTGAAACATTATTTTCAACACCTCTACTATCTTTAGTATTTCTCATTAATACCCATTCTCAAGTCGCTTTAAAAGTAAAAAAATAATTTTCCCAATGCCTCTTCAGGATTAAAGTTAAAGTCTTTAATATATATTTTATCATAGCTGTCAACTTTTAGAAAGGGATTGTAGCCTATTTCTTTCTCAGATATCCAGCCAAGAATCGAATAAGCATGCCATGTTCCATGTCTTACCACCATCTCCTGAATTATGGACAATTCATCACCCATGTTGCATAGATAAAGTCCCCCGGTAAATGGCCTATAATTAAATATTGTGCATAATCCTGTTTTTTTATCCAGGAATTCGCATGTACCATCCTTTTTTCGTGGCAATATTAAAGGTTCACACTGATTATACTCATACATAATCGCTGCTTCTGTTTCATCTAGCCCGCATGTACGCATAAAATCCTCAATACCCCTGCATCTTTCATCAAGATCAGGTCGTTCTGGAAGAACCACATACCTGGACAATACATCATTTAATTCAAGGCCTGTCTTTTTTTGAATATTTATAAGATCCAGCCCGAAAACCGGTATGGGTTGGTTGCAGCACTCCCCACAGCCTTTGCAATCCCTGGTTTTTAAAGCATTTTTCAATCTAAAAGAGTTTACTTCATCAGATAATTCCTGTAAAGAAGCATCATCAGAATATTCTACTAATTCTATTTTGTCATCAATAACCTCAAGATGGATCATCCTGCCACACTCCTTGCATACTTGTCAGGGTGCATTTAATTTATATGAAGAAATGCACCTCTCATATTAGTCATTTTTATCCTCATATTTAATATTAATATAATCTATAATCTTTGTATATGCAACTATTATTCCAGCTGTTAAAGCGCCCAAAAAGTCTGCCACCAAATCAAGATTAGTATCCAGCAGACCTTTCTGACTTTGTGTCCCTATAAAAGTATCCAGAGAGAATTCTACGATTTCATGTATAGCCCCGATGGCAGTACCATACATTACCATAGTAAGCAAAATCCATTTTTTCGAACTATTATTAAATGAAGAAGAATTACACATTAATGAATAAGAAGCCATAGTAAAGGAAAATATGGCATAAAAATGCAGTATCTTATCAAAATATACGGATGTATCATATGCCATCAAATAATGTCCAAAAAAACTGTGAACCATTCCCATTATAAAACAAAGAATAAGCACATAACCATTTATAAATACCTTTCCTTTTCTTTCCGTATAAAAATAAACCAGGTAAATTGAATATATACCAGCTGATTCAAGTATATACACATAATTTCCTCTTATTAAAAACAACATTGAAAGAACTGTATAAAACAAAGTAAATACTGCAGATGCAACTGTTTTAACTCTCTTGTCTTCCTTTAAACCTAATGCCCCATGCCTCGTAGAAACCATAGATGTGTACCTCTTTAACATTTTGTATTTTATTAATTGAACCTGTAGTGAGTACTAATTATGCAGGTATAATAGTATTATACTTTTTTGGCAAATATATTCAAGGCTTATTTGCTCAAAGTTATTCCCCATATTGACATTACAGTACAGTACAGGCTATTATATTCTTGTACCTATTGTTAACCTGTTTTTGATTTTGTGTTAACAATTGTGTTATAATCACATAAAATTATATTGACTTTGGGGGCAGTTTTCTATGAAGCTAAAATTTTTTAAACTCTCTTTGAAAGAAATGATACTTGTATCGATATTTGCAGCATTAACAGCAGTTTTTTCTCAAATTTCAATTCAGATACCATTTTCTCCTGTACCTATAACAATGCAGGTTCTGGCAGTATGCCTGGCAGCAGCCATATTAGGTAAAAAGTGTGGTACCTTATCCCAAATTATTTATATTTTAATTGGCATCGCCGGATTTCCTGTTTTTTCGGGTTTTAAATCCGGTCTAGGTTCTCTTTTAGGGCCCACTGGAGGATACATATTAAGCTTTCCTTTTTCAGCTTTTATTATAGGATATACAATTGAGAAGCAGACAAAGCCAGGAAGTATGCAAATGTTTTTCGCAATGCTGTCAGGGCTTGCAGTATGCTACTTTTTTGGTACCCTGTGGCTTGGCTATACTTTAAAATTAAGCTTTTCTAAAGCGCTTTTAATGGGAATTGAATGGTATCTTCCTCTTGATATGGTGAAACTTTTTATGGCTTCTTTTTTAGCTTGTGAAGTCTTGAACAGCCTCAAATAACTTTTTTGCAGCAAAAAAGCCGGTTACACCGGCTTTTTTTATAATTTACACTCAATTCAAATTAATTACTCAAGAATTTTTGAAACTGTTCCAGCACCAACTGTTCTTCCACCCTCACGGATAGCGAACCTTAAACCTTCCTCCATAGCAATCGGAGTGATAAGTTTTATTGTCATAGTAATGTGGTCGCCAGGCATGCACATTTCAACGCCTTCAGGTAAATCAACAACTCCGGTAACATCTGTTGTTCTAAAATAGAACTGGGGTCTGTAACCATTAAAGAAAGGAGTGTGTCTTCCACCTTCCTCTTTTGTTAATACGTAAACCTGAGCTTCAAAGTAAGTATGAGGTTTAATTGAACCAGGTTTAGCGATTACTTGTCCTCTTTCAACATCGGCTCTCTGAACACCTCTAAGAAGTGCACCAATGTTATCACCGGCAACTGCCTGATCAAGCAGCTTTCTGAACATTTCTACACCTGTAACAACTGTTTTTCTCGGAGCATCCATTAATCCTACTATTTCAACTTCGTCACCAACTTTTACAGTTCCTCTCTCTACCCTACCTGTAGCAACAGTACCACGACCTGTTATGGAGAATACGTCCTCAACAGGCATTATAAATGGTTTGTCCACAGCTCTTTCAGGAGTTGGAACATATTCGTCGACAGCAGCCATTAAATCCAGCATTGGCTTGTATTCAGGTGCATTAGGATCTGTTGATGTGCTTTCAAGAGCTTTTAAAGCTGAACCTTTGATTATGGGGATATCATCACCCGGGAACTCATAAGAACTAAGAAGTTCTCTAACTTCCATTTCAACAAGTTCAAGAAGTTCTTCATCGTCAACCATATCTGTTTTATTAAGGAAAACAACAATATATGGTACTCCAACCTGACGTGCAAGAAGAATGTGTTCTCTTGTCTGAGGCATTGGGCCGTCAGCAGCAGAAACAACAAGAATAGCACCGTCCATCTGAGCAGCACCTGTGATCATGTTTTTAACATAGTCAGCGTGACCAGGGCAGTCAACATGGGCATAATGTCT
>DAOSDD010000351.1:0-3644 GCA_035362115.1 Clostridiales bacterium
GATCTATTGGCGTTACATTCATGTGAGGTCCGCCAATTGTTAATCCAGATATTTTAAAACTATAGTTCCCGGTTTTGGGTCTGTCTGTACTATATTCCATCACGGCTCCTTCATGAGTCCAGAATGTCCATAGTTTCCTTTCAGGTTCTTCAAAAGATGAGCCTTTATTTAGCAGTTGGTTCATAACTGGTGTTTGCCCACTTGACTGATTTGATCCATTTGTCACACTTGGTTGGCTTGGCTCACTTGGCTCACTTGGCTCACTTGGCTCACTTGGTTCACCCGGTTCGCCCGGTTCGCCCGGTTCTTCTTCCAATTCATATAAACCAACATCATCAAGATATACTACTTCATTTGCTTTTATGCGTTCAACCACTACTAATATATGAAGGTATTTTACTTGTTCACTATATACATACAAATCTCTTTCTATTGTATGCCAATCACCAGCTGTATTATTTATATTGTAATTAATACCTTCGGGTGCATTTAGCATAATATTTCCATCTTTATCTCTATAAATTAAATTAAGGTGTATTTTCCCTGCTGTATCTGTGCCTTCTGGCGAATAGTAGGAAGCTGTAAATCTATATTTTCCCGGTTTTATTGAGTCTACGTTTGTGTGAGGTCCTCCAATTGTTAAATTTGATATTTTCAGGCTGCGATCTCCCGTTTTTGCTTGTTCTGTACTAAATTCCATCACAGTATCACCGGCTTTCCAGAAAGTCCAGTTGTTTCTATCCGGTTTTTCAAAAGATGGATCTGCATTAAGCATTTTAGGAATACTTGGATCTTCTGGTTCCAGTTCTTTTTCCCTATACAAGCTAACATCATCAATATATATTACTTTATCTTCTTCTATATTTTCAACCACCAAAATTATGTGAACAATTTTCACAGCTTCATTTTCTACAGTAATTTCTCTTTCAATAGTATTCCAGCTGCCTTCTGTATCTTTTATTTTGTACTTGATTCCATCAGTTAGGGTTTCAATTGTACCCCCATCTACATTCTTATATGCTGCATTCAGATATATTTCACCTGCAGTATCTGTCCCTTCAGGTGTATAGTAAGAAGCCGTTAATTTATATGTACCCGGTTCTATAAGCGGAACATGCCTGTGCGGTCCTCCAAGTGTCAAATTCGACACTTTTAAGCTGTGCTCTCCAGTTTTTGCTTGTTCTGTGCTGAATTCCATTACACTATTACTGGCTTTCCAGAAAGTCCAATTATTTTCTGTCGGCTTCTCAAAAGATGGATCCGGATTTTTCAGTAGCTCGATATATTCTTCAGAACCTTCATCCTCACGCAAAATAACATCGTCAATATATATTGCTTCGTCTCCTGCAATATTTTCAACTATAACCAACATATGTAGATATACTACTCTCTCACTATCTACATATAAGTCTCTTTCTATTGTATGCCAACCACCGGCTGTATCCTTTATATTATATCTAGTTCCTTCGGGTGCATTTTTTATTGTCTTCCCATCTTTATCCTTATAATTTGCATTAAGGTATATTTTCCCTGCGGTATTTGTTCCTTCAGGTGAATAGTAAGAAGCTGTAAATTTATATTTTCCTGGTTTTATTGGGGTTACATTAACATGAGGTCCCCCTATTGCTATATTTGATATCTTCAGGCTGTAATCTCCCGTTTTTGTCTGTTCTGTGCTAAATTCCATTACAGTATCGCCGGCCTTCCAAAATGTCCAGTTGTTTTCATTTGGTTTTTCAAAAGATGGATCTGCATTAAGTGCTTGCGGTTCTTCCGGCTCTTCAGGTTCTTCCGGCTCTTCAGGCTCTTCAGGCTCTTCCGGCTCTTCAGGCTCTTCAGGCTCTTCCGGCTCTTCCGGTTCTTCCGGTTCTTCCGGTTCTACTTTGTACAAGCCAACATCATCAATATATACTACCTTGTTTTCTTCAATACCCCCTGCTATTAATAGAATATGAACCAGTTTTACAGCTTCACTTTCTACAGTTATTACTCTTTCGATAGTATTCCAGCTGCCTTCTGTATCTTTTATTTTGTACTTGATTCCATCAGTTAGGGTTTCAATTGTACCCCCATCTACATTCTTATATGCTGCATTCAGATATATTTCACCTGCAGTATCTGTCCCTTCAGGTGTATAGTAAGAAGCCGTTAATTTATATGTACCCGGTTCTATAAGCGGAACATGCCTGTGCGGTCCTCCAAGTGTCAAATTCGACACTTTTAAGCTGTGCTCTCCAGTTTTTGCTTGTTCTGTGCTGAATTCCATTACACTATTACTGGCTTTCCAGAAAGTCCAATTATTTTCTGTCGGCTTCTCAAAAGATGGATCCGGATTTTTCAGTAGCTCGATATATTCTTCAGAACCTTCATCCTCACGCAAAATAACATCGTCAATATATATTGCTTCGTCTCCTGCAATATTTTCAACTATAACCAACATATGTAGATATACTACTCTCTCACTATCTACATATAAGTCTCTTTCTATTGTATGCCAACCACCGGCTGTATCCTTTATATTATATCTAGTTCCTTCGGGTGCATTTTTTATTGTCTTCCCATCTTTATCCTTATAATTTGCATTAAGGTATATTTTCCCTGCGGTATTTGTTCCTTCAGGTGAATAGTAAGAAGCTGTAAATTTATATTTTCCTGGTTTTATTGGGGTTACATTAACATGAGGTCCCCCTATTGCTATATTTGATATCTTCAGGCTGTAATCTCCCGTTTTTGTCTGTTCTGTGCTAAATTCCATTACAGTATCGCCGGCCTTCCAAAATGTCCAGTTGTTTTCATTTGGTTTTTCAAAAGATGGATCTGCATTAAGTGCTTTTAGAATGTCTGAATCTTGCATTTCAGCATTTTCGTTACCAATTGGTTCTGCAAACACTAGCAATATACTACAATGACCTGTGATTATTTGGAACATCAATAATGTAATAACAATAAACGCCATTGTTTGTTTTAGAATAAACTTGTATCCTTTCCTCATAAATCTACCCCCCTATAGCTTTGTTTAATAGATAAAAATATAATGATATTTTATTATTTTTGAAGACCTCCCCTCATTACTTATTAATAAAATTGAAGACTACATATTTATATTCTAAACAGTGACTAAATTAAAAGAAATTTACAAAACATGAGTACTACATAAATAGGTTAGCATAGAATTTGCTAAAAGTCAATATATTTTAGACTACTTTTCGCAAATTATATTCTAATTTTAGCGACTATGCTTTTAATTTTTTTCGAAACATGTGTTATAATATATTCTACTTGCCAGTGTTTACTGATTCTTGCAATCACGCCATAACTAATACTTATAATTATTTGTTAGATTGTAAAAATATATATTAACATTCGGACTTATAATTGTATGAGTACTTTCGAAACATACGAGTGTTCCTTAAGTACAAATTCCTAAACTCTAGTCGTTTTATTTTACCCATGTACGTAGTTCAGGTAAATCAAAATACTTCAATACTTCAGGAAGCATTATACTCACTATATCATCTGGTTTGTAATAACGATTTTCAACTAGCTGAGAAAAACTCGTTAATCCATTCTCTGTTTTAACCCGTTCTATCCGTTCATCAATAGCAGCAGCTAACAAAGCGTAAATTCCATAGTTACCATGCCCA
>DAOSDD010000352.1:0-3642 GCA_035362115.1 Clostridiales bacterium
GTTATATGCAGAATTTACATCTTTGTATAAAATATCTAAAAATTCTAAATATGATTCGTGAGGGTTCTCCTGGGTCTAATGTGAATTTGAAGGTAAGCGTAGAAGAAGCTTCTGCACCTGTAAGCAAGGTTTATCTTTCTGTTAATATGTATGGAGTATTTGAGGTTTTGAAAAAAGAAGGTAATAACCTATTTTCTCTCAATTTTTATATTCCTTATGATGCTCCACCTGGCAACTATAATGTATCACTTTGGGCTGTAAGTGATAGTGGTGAAAAAGGGCCCGTTACCAATGTTACATTCATGGTATTATAGAATTGCATTATGGCTTATTTTACTACCCCTTAATAAGCAATAGGAAGCAATAGAACCGTACCCATGCTTTCCATGCTTTCACATTGGGCGCATTTTCTTTTTTTGTCATATACAGAAAATGCGCCCAATGTGGTATTATTGTTTAACATGAAACATTTTTACAACAAAATTAGTCAAATAAGTATACAAATGAATTTAACACAGCTTATGACGCAGCTTATTGTTACAAATCAATGATTTAAATCGTAAGTAAAGCAACAGCTACACATAATTGATTATAGGAAGCTCGGGAACGGTTCTTGATTCTGTGTAATTATATAAGTATTTATTATAGTATAATTATAGTATAATAGTAAAAAGGATGTGTTTCCAAACAAACTAATAGAAGATGACACTGGTGATGCTGCACGATACAGTATTATATAGATGCTGATACATAACATAGGTGCGGAAGCATAAGGAAATGTTACAGGAAAACAATAATAACAGCCTAAAAGGGGGAATAAAAATGCTAAAAAAGGAAGTAAAATCAAACTGTATAAAAAGGACAGGCAACATAATAAAAACAGTTAATAAAATGAGCAGAACAAATAAAGTGAGCAGAAATTGTAGGATAAACAGTTGCTTAATAATTGTATTCACTATGGTATTGTTATTTCATACTCTTACAGGCTGTAGTTCATCTTCATCAAAAAAATCAGATTCTACAGCTGCAGGACCAACATCAGCTACTACTGGTTTCTCTGGTAAGTCAAGTGATACTAAAGATAATGAAAGTAGGAATTACCAAAGTCAGGTTACGAAATCTTATGATGATGGAGCAAAAGAAACCAAAGAAAATATAAAGAAAGTTATTAAGAATGGCGAGATAGCTGTTGAGGTCAAGGATGTAGAGGATGCATATCCAAAGATAATCGAAATTGTCGAGGATGTAGGGGGAGAAGAATTCGACAAATACTTTAGTGTATCGGAAGAATACAAAAGAATGGAGCTTGTCCTTAAAATCCCGCCGGAAAAACTTGATTTATTTGAGCAGAAACTTAAAGAATGTGTAGGAGACGGGAAAATTAAAAGGTCGAATATTAGAAGCCAGGATATTACTTCTGAATATTACGATTATACAGCAAGGTTTGAAAGCTATCAGGGCAGCAGAGACCAGCTTAGAGAATTGCAGAGAAAGGCTGAAACCGTTGAGGATACACTTAGAATACTTTCAGAATTAACTCGTCTTCAAGCAGATATAGATAGCATGCAGGGACAGATTAAAATGTGGGATAAACTAATAAATATGGCTACCATAACCTTATACATTGATGAAGAAGCAAATCCTATGAAAAAGACTACGACAGTAGGCTGGAGATTCAATTCGCCTTCAGAGATATGGATGACTATGAAAAATGGTTTTATCAGTGTTATTAATTGGCTATATAGCCTGCTGATATGGATACTTATTACTATAGTGAGCATATCTCCTATTCTTCTGGTAGCAGGTGTTGTTATATATATTATTTATCATATGAAGAGGAAAAAGAAGGGAAGACAAATGTAAGTGCAAACGTACTATATGATAAGTATAAGCAAACTATATGAAAGGATGAAAAGCTCCAGCTTTATCGAATATGTTTATTTTTCAGTAAAATATGTGAAGCAAGTCTCATCACAATGATGTAGTATATGTTTGATAAGCATATAAGTTAAGACATTTATTTTATAGGTAATACACCTAGTGCACACGCATTATGATTGTTCCCCAGAAAGTTGTTTTACGGCTTTCCACTGCAGATTACCTGCAGTGAGTTATAACTTTATTGCAACCTGGGGCAATCTAATATGGTTATCATTTATCATACTTGTAGGCTTAAGTTTAGTGCAATAGGTAGCTAATCTGATATAGTTGGACAACATTCTGTTAAACTTACTATTTTTGCTGTTTAAATCCAGGCATTTGAAAAAGGAATAAAAAAGTAATTTTAAAGGGAAGTGTAATGCACATGCTTATTCACTTGCATCTATATGTTGCGATATGATTTAGAAGCGGAGTGGAAAGTAAATGGCCGCAAATTTAACAAATACTTTATTTAGGAGGGATATCAATGATGAATGAGACTGAGCTTTCAAAATTGGCGATGAATGGTGGACCAAAGACCAGGATAAAACCTTTTCCAGGTAGGAGCCTGCTGGGACCTGAAGAGAAGGCAGCAGTTAATGCTCTTTTTGATAAGGCCATATCCAGCGGTGAGGCTTTTGGTTATAATGGAGCGGAAGAAGAGGCATATTGCAAAGAATTTGCAGAACATATGGGTGGAGGGTATGCAGATGCAGTTAATTCAGGTACTTCTGCCGTATATGTTGCTTTAAGGGCACTGGACATTGAACCCTTTACTGAAGTAATTGTAAGTGCTATTACTGACCCGGGCGGTACTATGCCTATTGCTCTTATAAACTGCATTCCGGTAATTGCCGATTCTGCACCGGGCAAATACAATACCGATGCAGAACAGATAGAGAAACTTATTTCTCCTCTTACAAGCGCTATTGTTGTATCACATATTGGCGGAGAACCATGTAACATAGATGTGATAGCTGCATTAGGGAAAAAACATAATATTCCTGTGGTAGAAGACTGTTCTCAATCTCATGGTGCAAAACTTAATGGAAAACTATTGGGGACTTTTGGGGAAATAGCAGCATTTTCGACTATGTTTGGAAAACATCACTGCACTGGTGGACAGGGCGGAATAGTTTATACACAAAGTGAAGATCTTTATTGGAAAATAAGGAGAGCTTCAGACCGTGGAAAACCTTTTGGACTCCCTGCAGGTTCAACGAATGCAGCAGCTTCTCTTAATCTGAATCTCAATGATTTATCGGCAGCTATTGGTAGAGAGCAACTAAAAAAGCTTACTGGAATAGTTGAATCTAGGTGTAAATTTGCTGAAAAATTAAAAGAAGGATTCAAAGATTTAAAAACTCTTAAAATACCAGACTTGATTCCGGGTGCAGAACCATCATACTGGTGGTGGAGGCTCGAAGTAAACACAGATATGATATCCTGTGACAAGGAAACATATTGCAGGGCACTAATAGGTGAGGGGATATCTCTTAATCCATCCTACAGAGGTGCAATACCTCATAATATGGATTGGTTTAAAAATCGTTCGGTATTTGGAACAAGTGGGTATCCATGGACGGCACCGGAATATAAAGGGGATAGAAATCGTCAATTTCCATGTCCTAATGCAATGCTTTCCACAGAATGTCAGTTTAACCTTACAGTTTATGAAAGCTGGGGAGATGAAGAAGCAAAAGATATTATAAAGGCATTTAA
>DAOSDD010000353.1:0-3637 GCA_035362115.1 Clostridiales bacterium
ACATCATAAAATTCATCAGTTGTAGTAGGCATACCTTTTCCTACTTCCTCTAATCATTTCCTACTAATAAATATAAATGAACCTGTTCGTACTTCCCAAAAATCTTTATCTGCAATATATACAAGTGAGTATATATAACCATCAGGCATAGAAATTGATTTTCTAAGTCCTACATAATTTACTTCATCATTTATTATTTACTGTGTGTTTACCAATTAAGCTGTTTAGAGGTATTAGCGAACCTTCAGCTCCATGCCTTTGTAACTCTGATGTGCTGATAGCACACTTCATAAATACATCTGGTAAATCTCCAGTATCCAACTCTAAATTACGTTTCTCTGTAAACGGTAAAAGCTGCATCTTCCGTTAAATTCCAATGTGACCCATATTTTATAATTTTTTAGACTCTTTCCATGTAATAATGTCATTAAATCTGCATGTATCGGAGAAATCTTGACATAACTTTTATGTTATTGGTTCTTCAACAATTGGAAACATTTGAGCAGCTTTTGCTTCTAAATTTAAATCTTCTACTTTTCAAACTGATGCATTCTCTGTCTCATTATTTGATTGTTCTGCATCTTTCACTACGCATCCTGAGAAAAGTGTAACTGCTATAAAAACAGTTAATATTATAGCTAACAGTTTTTTTATTAAATTTAGGTATAGCCTCTTCGCAATGAGGCTATACCTCTGGTTCTATCCCATTTCAAACCTTAAACATATTATTTTATTATATTTATATTTTGTCTACCCCTTTTTAGCAATAAGAACCTATTTTGCAATAAGGACCTTCATCTCAGATACCATATTCATAGTCTTTAAGCTAAGAATAATCACAATAATTAAGGTTTTGGATCTATTGGCCGACCCTGTTCATCAGCTTCGGGCATATCTGGTGGTTCAATACCTGACCAGCCCAAAGAACTAAATCTTTCTCCTCTCTCTCCATAGCCTACATATGCAACATTCACAGCAAGTGGGTGATTTTTAAAAATGTCTATCATCATTTCATATTTTTGTGCAAGAAGGCCCTTAGCATTATCTAGATCAACATTCTCTCCTGCCTTAGCCTTAGCCAACAACTTATATATTTCAGCTTGCAATACACTAAAGTCATATCCTATTCTAACAAATTTTATACGTTTGATTATAGTTTCAGAATCTGAATCACTTTGTGCCGCTTCCATAGCTTTATTTAGCATAGCTCCAAGTTCATCTATTTCTTCAGAAGTAAAGTGCGATACAAGAGGTGGGTTTGCTAAGATGGAACCAGGTATACATTTAGCTGCTTCTCTTTCAGCAAGTTCCTCAATCCGCAAGAAATATTGCTTTACATATTTCGCTGCATTGCCAAAGCCTGAGCGAAAATAATCGTCAACAACTTCATCTATATTAATATCTGGATTCCACATGAGTTTTGCTAGTATGTAGTAGTTCAATCCTACTGTAGCCCAGTGGTTATTAATACTATCAAAATCTGTTCCTTGCATGCCATGTTTTGACAGATAATTAAAATCCTCTGCCAACTTGTGAACATAATTTGTTACTGATCCCGTGTAGCCCTGATCATGCAAGAGATTCGGGCGCCAATAAAGTCTGCTGGCAAATTTTGACCATTCATCCCAATCCGAAAGTGACGTCTGCCGGTACTCCTCGTTGGAGTATTCAATTGAACCAACAAAACGTACAATCAAATTAGGATGAAGTTTGCGAAGAACAGGAGGAGCAGAATACACACTATAAGCATCAACAGTAAATAATGCATTTGGGTGCACCTTGGTTACTTCCTCGACAATAGCATTCCAGAAGTACACTATTCGATCTGTTAGTGATGCATATTCAAATTCGACACGATTACCTGTACTATTATCCCAAAGCATTACCTTTCTTGCATTATTCGGATCCAGCGCTTTACACTGGTCGCACATGCAAAATGTGTTTACACTTCCATCATTAGGTGATAAAGAAACTGTATTACAAGTAGGATTATTATTAAGCTCTTCAATTTTTAACTGCGCAATTGTTTTTATTAGCTCCAAATTACTTTTGCATAACCTGGATCTCTGAGTATTTTTGCTTTGATCTCTGGAACCACTAAGATCCATTGCAAACCATTCTGGATGATCATTACTATATATACTCCATAACCTACCAAATGCATGTCCTTCCGAAGATGGTACAAACATTCTTCCTCCTAATCTATGCCATTGCCACCAATCATCAGTCCTTAATGTTATCTTGTCCCTGTAGTCATCGATGTCAAAGCCAAGTGCTTCCAACCCTACTTTTAGTTGTCTTTCAGCCGTACTATTTGTACGGATGCCACGCTGTACAATTTTAGGCGTATATGTTATATCTATTTCAGGAACCTTTATAGTTGAAGCTTTAGGTACCACTTTGCCAAGATCACCCGGCCACAGATAACGTATACCCAAATATTCTTCCATAAAAGACGTTACTGCATATTGTGTTCCCATTGGATCTAATGGTGTTATATCATCTGGACCTATAAGTGTTAAAGAATTTTCTGTTGTCTTTATCAGAATGCTGCCTTGGCCTAGGTTTTCAGTACTGATACCAAGCATTTTTGTAATTTCGCTTTCCCCAACAAGTATAAATGAATGTTGGGAATCATCCATAATCGATGCTCCTGCAATAATGCATCCATTATCTAATATTCTAATATCTTTAAGCAGGTCCTGTTCATTTATAACTGGTAATATAGTACCCGAAATCATCTCGATATGGTCAACCAGCAGCTTCATACCTTCCAGCGAAGCCGGTGAAGGTTTCTCCGCTAATACTATGACAGCTTTGGCTTTGCCATCCTTTACAAGTGTTAACTCCTTTGATTTTGATAAGTTATCACTAACTATCTTCACAGAACAAGATGACATAAAAACTAAGCTTATGGAAATCACCAATCCTATAATATATTTTTTTTGAAATAAATTCATAACATATATCTCCATCTCGTAAATAGTTGATATTTTTAATTACATTCATCTTACTTTCAAATTTTAGCCAAAGCATCATTCATTTTATTTTTGGTTAGTGATTAGAATAACGCTCATATGCAATCTGTTGAATTTGTAAAAATTCATCCAGGCCCATTTTCTTTAATGCAGCAATATAATTATCCCATTCTGTAAATGGTGTTCTTCCAGTTAGAAAATCAGCTGTTGTTTTTGCAACATATGAATTAATATCAGAAGATAATTCTCGCACTCTTTCATTTTCTTCTATAGTCAAGTCAAATTGTGTCCAAACTTCTTTTAAACTATATTTTTGCATTTTTTCCGCTGCGTTCAATGGAATTGGCTGGGCTTCTGCTCCCTTAAATACATTTTTCAATAATACAACCGGATTATCCCCAACAGAACCAGGTGTGTACTTATTTGTTGCTTGACCAGGATCCAACCCATCAGGATTTTTTAATATCAAATCTGTAAAGTCATATGTTCCATCAGGATTTTTTATATATGTAACACCTTCTTTTCCTAGTAAATAAAGTGCACTTCCCTCTTCAGTATAAAAATAATCAATCCATTTAACAGTTTCAACAGGATACTTGTTTTTATTTGTAATTACAAATGAACCAGTTGTTAAAGCTGAGGGGTTGGCATTCCAGTTT
>DAOSDD010000354.1:0-3631 GCA_035362115.1 Clostridiales bacterium
CCATGACTTTATGTGCTTTACTGGGGTGTGCCATAGAAAAAATTGCATATAAACCTCTCCGTAACGCAACAAGAATATCAGCGCTTATAACTGCTATAGGAGTATCTCTTTTCCTTGAATACTCCACTATGTTTTTTGTAAAAGCTACCGTAAGAACGTACCCTCAGGTTTTAACAGATATAACTTTTAAACCTTTAAAAGATGTAATAGTAAATATCCAGCAGGTATTTATTTTTTCTGTAACTATTATACTCATGATTCTACTGCAATATATTGTTCATAAGACCAAAATAGGTAAAGCCATGAGAGCAGTTTCTACCGATAAAGATGCAGCTCAGCTTATGGGAATTAATGTAGACAAGACTATTTCCTTTACCTTTGCCATAGGTTCTGCCTTGGCAGGTGCAGCAGGCATATTGGTTGGAATTTACTATAACTCCATCAATCCTTTGATGGGAGTTCTTCCTGGATTAAAGGCTTTCATAGCAGCAGTATTTGGGGGAATCGGAGTTATACCGGGAGCTTTGATAGGAGGAATTACAATAGGAATAATTGAGACAATGGTAAGCGGCTACGGCAACTCCCTTTATAAAGATGCAGCTGCCTTTGCAATACTGGTTATTATTCTTTTAATTAAACCTTCTGGATTACTTGGCAAGAATACCAGCGAAAAAGTGTAGGTGGTGAATACAATGAAACTTATATCAGATTCAACAAAAACAAAATATGCAAAACATGCAAAATATACAGTAAGCTTTGTCTTATTATATACCATAGTACAGTTACTTATTTACTTTAATATTCTAAATGATTACTATCAGGTTACCCTTTCTATGATATGCATAAATATAATACTAGCAACAAGCCTTAATTTAATAACTGGTTTTACCGGTCAGTTTTCTTTGGGCCATGCAGGGTTTATGTCAATAGGAGCCTATACTTGTGCTGTTATAACATTAAATATAAGCAGCCAATATTCATTTATAATTGGAGCTTTTGCAGGAGCAATTCTAGCTGCTATTATAGGTTTTCTAATAGGGATACCTACTTTAAGATTAAAAGGCGATTATCTTGCTATTGCAACACTAGGTCTTGCGGAAATTATCAGAATTTTATTGTTAAATTTTGATTTTACAGGAGGCGCCAGAGGTTTGGATAGTATACCGCAATATACCAACTGGACCTGGCTGTTTGTATTTACCGTAGGTACAATATTAATTATCCAGAGTTTTATAAAATCCTCCCATGGCAGAGCCTGCATATCTATAAGGGAGGACGAAATCGCAGCTGAAGCAGTAGGAATCAATTCAACCAAATATAAGGTGTTAGCTTTTGTAATAGGGGCTTTCTTTGCGGGAATTGCAGGAGCTTTGTATTCATCATACTTTTATTATATTAAACCGGACCTTTTTGGGTTTCTAAAGTCAATCGACATTTTGGTAATTGTTGTGCTTGGGGGTATGGGGAGCATTACCGGATCCATATTTGCTGCTATACTTCTTGCAGTAATATCTACTTATTTACAGGCATTTGCAGAATTTAGAATGGTGATTTATTCTATAGTGCTTTTATTGATTATGATTTTTAGGCCACAAGGACTTATGGGGTCAAAAGAGTTTAAACTTACTGAACTTATAAAAAGACGGCCTACAAAGGTTAATTGATTTGAGGTGATTACTAAATGGCTATACTAACAGTAAAAAATCTTACGATGACATTTGGCGGACTGGCAGCTTTGACAAATGTGAATATTTCCCTGGAAATTGGTGGTTTGGTAGGACTTATAGGACCTAACGGAGCAGGTAAGACTACTGTCTTTAACTTATTGACAGGGGTTTATACACCAACTTCAGGCGTAGTTGAATATCATCGTACTGAAGAAGCGCCGGTACAGATTATTAATGGTTTGAGTCCGCATGTAATATCCGGTCTTGGTATTTCCAGGACTTTCCAAAATATTAGACTTTTTAATGATCTTTCAGTTTTAGATAATATAAGAATTGCTATTCATCAAAATGTAAAATATGGACTTCTTTCAACATTTTTCAGACTTCCGTCATTTTATAGGGAAGAACAGGAAATACTGAATAGGGCAAATGAGATATTAGAAATATTTAAACTTGAAACTAAAAAGGATGAATTGGCAAAAAATCTACCTTACGGAGAGCAAAGAAGACTGGAAATTGCGAGAGCCCTTGCAACAAAACCCTCGCTTCTATTGCTTGATGAACCGGCTGCAGGTATGAATCCAAATGAAACATCAGCTCTGAGAGAACTTATTAAATGGATATGGAAAGAATATAATCTTACGATACTTCTTATTGAACATGATATGTCTCTTGTTATGAAAATTTGCGAGAGGATATATGTATTAGATTATGGTATGGTAATTGCTGAAGGGACACCGGAGGAAATTCGAAGCAACAAGCGTGTTGTAGAAGCTTACCTGGGAGGTGAGTTATTGGATGCTTGAAGTAAATGGTATTGATGTTTATTATGGAGTAATACATGCCCTGAAAAACGTATCTTTAAAGGTACAGGAAGGTGAAATTGTAACTCTCATTGGTGCTAATGGTGCAGGGAAAACTACAGCTTTGAGGACAGTTTCCGGCCTTATAAAACCTTCAAAAGGTTCTATATATTTCAGAGGTGGTAAAATCAGTGGTATAAACCCTCAGGAAATTGTAGCAAAGGGTATTTCACACGTTCCAGAAGGAAGACATGTTTTTTATGACATGTCGGTATCAGAAAATCTGGAGCTTGGTGCTTTTTTAAGAAGAGATAAGGATGGAATAAAAGATGATTACGAAATGATCTATTCAAAATTTCCAATCTTAAAAGATAGAAGCAAACAGCGTGCAGGAACATTAAGCGGAGGAGAACAGCAAATGCTTGCCATAGGCCGGGCGCTTATGTCAAGGCCCAAACTCCTCCTTATGGATGAACCATCAATGGGACTTGCTCCCCTTCTAGTACATGAAATATTTTCCATTATAAAAGAAATAAACAACCAAGGTACAACGATCCTTCTGGTTGAACAAAATGCTAATATAGCGCTTTCTATTGCTCACAGAGCTTATGTTATAGAAATAGGTTCTGTTGTTATTGAAGGTACAGGTAAAGAACTTGTAAAAAGTGAAGAAATTAAAAAAGCATATTTGGGAGGTTGATCTTATGAATGTTAAAAGCAGGATGACAAGTAATCCGTATATAATATCACCTGATGCTACAATAGCTGAAGCATTGGAGATTATGCGCAAGAACAACATAAGAAGGTTGCCTGTGGTAAAGAACGGGAAACTGGTCGGTATAGTGACTGAAAGGGAAATGCAGGAAGTTACTCCTTCAAAAGCTACCACTCTGAGTGTTTTTGAGTTAAACTACCTTTTATCAAAGACCAAGGTAAGTGCAGTAATGACAAGGGATGTAATTACTGTTTCTCCCGATTCGCTTCTTGAGGAAGCTGCAGTTCTTATGAGGGATAATAGGGTAGGTGCCCTTCCTGTGATTCAAGATGATAGAGTTGTAGGTATTATAACAGAAACGAACATTTTTGACGCTTTCATTGATCTTCTAGGTTTCAGGGATAGCGGCACGAGGATTTCAGTGGAGGTTGAGGATTCCCCGGGAA
>DAOSDD010000355.1:0-3568 GCA_035362115.1 Clostridiales bacterium
AAGATGACAGATGAAAAGAGGAAGAGTTTTATAATCGAATCTTTAAATAAGATGGAGAAGGGAGAAAGGGATATCAGGGTATGACAAACAACTGTACCAAAAGAGAAATGTCCCCATTTACATAATGGATAGGCATATTAAAGTTATAAATGCACTTGAAATAGAACATAATTTAACTACAAAAGATTTAGCTTACCTAATATCGGATAATAGGACTGAAATAATCCCGTCAATATTAGGAGCTGCTGACCGAGTCAGAAGTAAGTATGTGGGTAATGAAGTTCATTTAAGAGGACTAATTGAGTTTAGTAACTACTGTCATAATAGCTGTCAATACTGTGGTTTAAGAGGTTCTAATAAGAGTATTGAGAGATATAGAATGAGCGCTTCTGATATCGTTGAAACAGCTGAAAAGGCTGCAAACTTAGGTCTTAAAACTATAGTTCTCCAAAGCGGTGAAGATAAGTTTTATTCTGTGGAAGTCCTATGTTCTGTTATAGAAGAAATTAAAAAGCTTGATGTAGCTGTGACTTTGAGTATAGGGGAGCTAGCTACAGAAGATTATGCCAATCTTAAAACAGCAGGTGCAGACAGGTTCCTTTTAAGGATAGAAACAACGGAGCCGGAGCTTTATAAAAGATTACATCCTGGAATGAGCATCGAAAACAGGAAAAGATGTCTATATGATTTAAAAGCTTTAGGTTATGAAGTAGGTACAGGCTGTCTTGCAGGATTGCCGGGACAAACTCCTTTAATGTTGGCTAAAGACCTAAAGTTTTTCAAGGAGTTGGATGCAGATATGATAGGAATCGGACCGTTTATTCCATGTCCCGGTACTCCACTGGAAAATGAAACAGGAGGATCTGTTCAATTAGCATTGAAAATGATAGCATTAACCAGGCTGATGCTTCCTGGTATTAATATTCCTGCTACTACTGCATTGGCCGCAAAGGATGAGGAAGGATATAAGAAAGGTTTGGAATGCGGTGCTAATGTAATAATGCCCAATATGGGTAAAAACGAATATAGGGAATTATATAAAATTTACCCCGGAAAAGGGAGTGCAGAGGTGAATGTAAAAACCTGCCTTGATGCAATAAAAGAACTTATTGTAAAAGAAGGTAGGATAGTGGGTAAAGGCGAAGGAAATCGGCAAGGCTTTAACTTAACCAAGCGTCAAAGTTAGGTAGAATGGCAGGAAAAGGCAGGGAAAATCGTCATAGAAAAATTCATTCAAGATAAACTACGTTGAAATTGCTTCGGAGTTATACCAAACTTTAATTTAAACTTTCTTATAAAATACTGGGAATTGGAGTGTCCTACAACACTCGCAATTTCTGTTATTCTCATTTTGCCTGATAAAAGGGGCGCATTTTCTTTTTTGGTCATATTGAAAATCTCCTCTCTCATAAGTGACATTTTATCAGAATAATTTCAACATGACATTATCATAGAATAATCACGAGATCACGAATCCCTCTTGACAGAAGATTTTATTTTATTTAAAATGTTATTGATAATCATTATCACTATCACTAACAGACGCGGGGGCATGGAAAATGGGAAGCATAGGTTCAAATTTAGATGCCAATAGTGTTTTACTTGCATTTGCTCTGACTTTATTTGCAGGTTTATCTACAAGTATAGGCGGACTTTTTACAGTATTCTGCAGAAAAACCAATACGAAGTTTTTATCAGTTATTTTGGGATTTTCAGCCGGAGTAATGATATATCTTTCATTCATGGAAATTCTTCCTGAAGCAAAAAGCTTTTTAATTGATATGTTAGGAGAACCGGCAGGTTTATGGATTACTATAGCTGCTTTTTTTGGAGGGGTGCTGATTATTGCAATTATTGATAAACTTATACCTTCAAGTGATAACCCTCATGAATCTCATAAAATAGAAGAGATGCAAGGTTGCAATGCCAATTACAAAAATAGTAAACTTTTAAGGACAGGGTTGTTTACTGCTTTTGCTATAGCGATACATAATTTTCCTGAAGGTATTGCTACTTTTATTTCAGCTCTTAAGGATCCTTCCCTGGGAATAATGATAGCAATTGCAATAGCCATACATAATATTCCTGAAGGTATGGCAGTGTCTATACCTATTTTTTGTGCTGAAGGAAGCAGGAAGAAGGCTTTTTTGCTTTCTTTGGCTTCAGGCTTGGCAGAGCCTTTAGGTGCATTGGTAGGGTACCTTCTATTAATGCCATTCATGAATGATTTGATATTAGGTATTATTTTTGCTGCAGTAGCAGGTATAATGGTATTCATATCATTTGACGAGTTGCTTCCTACAGCTGAAGAATATGGTGAACATCATTTGGCTATTCTAGGCCTTATGGGAGGAATGGCCTTGATGGCAATAAGCCAGATATTACTTATATAGTCACTTTATATAGAACTTGATATAACAGGGTTATAGATTACAGCAGAATAACCTGCACTTAGTTTTTCCATACCAGTGTGTTCAGAACCATGGCATAGATATTTAAGTTAAAAAATGAAGCTTTGAGGCAAATTTATTACCGAGTATAGTACTTTACTCGGTTTTTTATTGTATTGCCGCGAACACTCATGACTTTGGCCTATAGTGAGCTTATAGTGTATTCAATAGTTAATATATTTGGTAACACATATATACTGACTTGAATATTATACTTATAGATTCAGTTAAAACTACTTATCTAAATAAGTTAACTGGAGTAATAAGGAAATGTAGCTTAACTTATTTTAACAAATTTTACTATTTGAAATAAAACTGAAAGGAGGTCAATAGTATGACTGAAGACAGGGGTGCATGTGGATATCCTATGTATGGTGGCTGCAACTGGATAATTTGGCTCTTAATAATCCTGGTAGTAATATGTGTATTCTGCCCGGGCATTTTTGGCGGATTAGGATATGGGCCTAGAGAATGAGTCAATATGAATTAAACTTAACACCTGATTAATGACATGTTGGAAAAATTATATGTTCTGCGTATATCATGCATGTAATAAATATAGAAAATAATGAAAGCGCTGGACATATAATTTTTTTATGTAGATGAGGGGGTGCATTTTACGGGTATGCATTGATTTGATATAATAGCAGAAGATAAAACCGAAAACCAGCAGGGGAGTGAAAGTTCTGATGAAAAAACGAAGAATAAATATTAACGGGATGACATGTACTGCTTGTGCAAAGGCTGTAGAGAGAAGTGTAGGGAAATTGGAAGGCGTCCATTCAGCTAATGTTAACTTTGCAACAGAAAAGCTTGATGTAGAGTATGATGAAAATATAGTTGATATAGGTAGGATTAAAGAATCAATAAACAAAGCGGGGTATGAAGCTTGGGATGAAGAAAAGCAAGAAAAGAAAGAAAGGCAATATCAAGAAAAGCAATATATTAAGAACAAGAAAAATGGAAATATTAAAAATATTATTGAAACCGGAAAACAGGTATATGTCGGCAGAGAACGGAAAGAAAATAAAATAAGGCTGATGTGGACAAGGTTTGTAGTAGCTTTAGTGTTTACAATACCTCTTTTATATATTGCTATGGGCTCAATGATTGGCTTT
>DAOSDD010000356.1:0-3562 GCA_035362115.1 Clostridiales bacterium
TAAAATTATTTATACAATACATATCTTAAACACAAATCCTTTTTATGATATAATACAGACAACAACTTATATTAAGGGGTTTTGATAATATGCAATTAACTTATGTTCTAGAGTTGCTAAAACCAACTAAAAGAAAACAAAAAATATTTTTAAATAATATTGCAGAAGTAGTAAAGAATCGTCAAACTATCGCTGACAAACTTAAAGCAGGAGAAACTAAGTTGAGTTGTGCTGACTTTAAAGAGATAAACCTACCTTCTGCTGTTAAGAATCAGAATATTAGAGAAGTTAAAGCACTCTATAAGTTGTTTTTAAAATCTGATTCTGATAAAGATAATTTAGAATTTAAAGACAATCAGCCTATTTGCTATAATAGTCAAAATTATAAAATTGATAATCATATAATCTCAATACCTCTTTATACTAGCCAATGTCAAAGATTTGCTTTCCCTGTTAAGCAAACTAAAAGATTTAAAGAATTGCTACAATATATCGAGAATGGTTGCAAATTAGGTAAAGCTAATCTATATTCTTGCGAGTGTGGTAATCATATCCAGGCTGATTTAAATGCAAGTAGAAATATAGCTAATAAATATTTAGAACAGCAATCTGCTTAGATGGTAATAGTCTAAGTGCCTAAGTTGGTATATCCATATCTTAGGAAGGCTGATGGCACAGCTTAAAGTTTGCGTCATACTTGCCTACCAGAAATGGACTGGCATTTAATCAGCAGACAACCTCGTAAGTTCCTTTAAGGAATCCTTGTTCGTGACGATAGGAACGGGTGGGGAGGATGTCAATACTTATATTAACCGTATTCCCGAAAATAGCAAAGAAATGGAGGTATAAATGAAAATATTTGTAGATGGGGATAGCTGCCCTGTTGTAGATATAGCTATAAAAATAGCGAAAGAATATAATTTAGAAATAATCATAGTAAAGAATTATAATCACGAAATTTGGAGTGACTATGCGACCATCTTAACAGTAGATCAAGGCCCTGATAGTGCAGATTATTATATTGGGAACAATGCTGTAAAGGGTGATATTGTGGTTACACAAGATTATGGACTTGCAGCTATAGCTTTATCTAAAGAAGCTCTCTGTTTAAATCAAAATGGTTTAATAATTTCTTCAGGAAACATCGATTTATTACTGGATCGCAGGTATTTTAATCAACAACTCCGCAGAAAACATAAAAAGTACACTAAATTTAAAAAGAGGACAATAGAACAAGATGAGAAATTTGAGCAAAGTCTTAAACAACTGATTCAAAAATCAATGTAGTTCTAAGGCTACTCATGCGATTGTAAAAGAATATAATAAGGGTGTGAGGTCTTTTATGGTGTATCAACAAGATTGGATGATGAGGCAAATTGAAAGCATGGTTCAAGGGATTGCAAGACTTATTTTCAAAAAAGATACTATAACTTATGAGCTTATAGATGAAACAAACTACACGAAAACAGATTTATATTACAAGGAACTACTTGAATTACTAAATTCTTCAAAAATAAACGAAGCTGAAAATTTATTGTTTGAACGTATAGAATCTAGCGACATAAATTACTTGACGATAGCCGTAGATTTTTATAACAGATTGAATAAATTAAGTGATGAGCAGTTAGAAAAAAGCAATTTTTCCAGGGTTGAAATTAAAAGTGGACTTGAAGATGTTTTAAAAATATTTGACCTTATGCCGTAGTCTATGCTACAGTTATACAAAATTATGGCTTTGTGATGGAAGATTATGGAAAATCAAAAATTATGCGTATGAAAAACCTATACCGGTTTAATTAATAAGGAGATTATTATGATTGCAAGGGTTAAGAAAAAATCATGTATATGGACAATAGTTGCAGTTATTTTGGTGCTATTGCTAGCCTGGGTAGGACTTACAAAATCAAGATATAGAACACAAACACATGATACGAATAATGGGGCAAATTTTGATGGGAAATCTCAATCAAATATACTGTCAGAAAACCCCATTAATTTGACTGATAACTTACAGAACCATAAACTTGTTGTGAAAATGATTGATGGAGAATATTACGATGATGAAGAACCCGGTCCTTTTATGGGACCAAACTGGGTTGGCAAATTTGCTGTGGAACTCATTAATGTAAAAGGAAATGTAATATCTGAATTCGACCTTAATAAATCGTTTAATGAGGCAAAACTACGTTTTGGTAGTACTTTTGAAATAGAATTTGATGATTATAATGATGATGGAAATTTAGATTTTACAATTGGACAATATGCTTCAAGTAATGGCAGAGATTATAAGATATTTACCATACGGGAAGATAAAAAAATTGCCGAACTTCCTATTAAGGATTACCCAACTTTATTCATAAGTAATACTACAGGATATTATTCTACAAGGCTAACAAAAGTTGATAAAACTACATTTAAAAAAGAATATTATGATAATTCTGAAAGTAAATGCTTTGAGGATGTTTTCCAATGGACAGGAAAAGAATTTGTTTGGATTAATAAGAGGGAAGCAAATGGAGCTTATGTAGATCATGTTGCTACTTTTGATAATGGTGGAAAAATTTTGTATAAAAAGAATTATGGAAACACAGAAATTATAATAGAAAATGAAAAGAAAGAAACAGTATTAAACGACAACTCACCATCATATCCAATAGTACAACAAGACAGAAAAAACATTGCATATATAAGTCCCCTTGAGTGGGAGCAAATAGGGCAGATTTATGTCTATGACCCTGAAAAGAATACCAATAATGCAGTCCTGGGCAAAGATGATATACCAAAACAATACACACCGAAAAAGGTATACTGGCTCAACGAAAAATATTTACTTGCAGTAATTGGCTTTGCTTATGGTACGGTTGATGTTGGTGGTGATGTTTATGTTATAGACATAGATACGGGGAATTATGATATTTATTTAAAAGCAGATGAGAATCAGCAGATTAATGATATATATACAGTTGCAGATAAAATAGTTTTTTTAACAGTAGAATTTAACGAGCAAGAAAAGAAATATATATATGGAGACGAAATAATAATTAAACATGATGAGCTATTAAAATTTGCCTTTAGCTTGAAGAAAGGAAAAGAATAAGGACGGTTTCTAAACTTACCGTCCCTCATCTATATTTAATGCAATTTCTTTTCTATTTGACTATAAATCTGTTCCGCTGTCTGTCCTTTGGCATTGATTACTGTTGCATTTGTGCTTGTATCTTCAATCCCTAAGAAATTCTCATTTATACCTGTAACTACTACAGCATCATATTCATCCAGGTCTCTTGCATACTCTCTACTAAAATTTATGCTGTCGACAGAATAGCCTTTTTGTGCAAGGAAATCTTTTACTTGCGTAAGACTTTCTTCTACTGCTATTTTGTGGTTCATAATATCCATTCTCCTCCAATTATTTAATATTCTATCTCAGTTAGTATCTGTAGATTTTAAAATAATAAACTACAAATATATCTTACATATATGTATATGCAAACATATTTAACTTGCGGGTGTGATTTTTTCATTCGAAGAAAAATAAACCAAGGGAAGAATACATTACCAA
>DAOSDD010000357.1:0-3558 GCA_035362115.1 Clostridiales bacterium
GATAATCCTGCAGTGAAAAGCCGTAAAACGGCTTTCTGGGGAACAATCATATTATTGTTTATTACTAATTATATTTAAACATTAATGTATTTTATTTTTGGTGATGCAATTTAAAAATTAAGGGGGATATACAAAAGATGAATGTTTCTAAAAGTAAGAAAAGGTATTTTAAAAGATATTTTTATATTTTCATTTTAGTGATAGTTATCAGTTTGTTATTAGTACATACTGTCAGCGGTATTGGTCCTGACCCGGGAAGTGATGAAGACCCCCTGGTTACCAAAGGTTATGTAGATTCTGAACTTGGAAAATTTTCAGCCCAAGTAAATTCTAAAATAAATTTACTGAAATCTGAATTAAGGAAGTCAAAAAGTGATGAAGATACAGAAACAGTGAAAAGGAAATTTCTTGAATTAGAGGAGACTGTAGACAATTTGAACAACCAGATTGAAGAGCAATTAAAACGTACAAAATTTAAGGTTGTAGAATTGGAAGCAGGGCAATGTATTATACTTGGTGATAGTGCCGAGATAATATTAAGAGCAGGCAAGGCTCTTGCTATATCAGGTGAGAAAGGTGATGGTCTTGCTGATATTACAACTGATAGCAAAAAGAACAATCTGGTTACAGACGATATAGTACCCCTAAATCACCTGCTTTTGGCATCAAGGAATGATGGCAGAGGTATAAAGGCTGTAGCAAAAGCATGGGTTCTTGTAAAGGGCGGCTATAGTATCGAAGGGGACAACATAGATGAAGACAAGAAGGCAGATGAAGAAGCAGAAGAAAAAGAAGGTGTAGAAGATAATTCAAATAATTCAAATAATTCAAATAATGTGGATTAATCAGAAAAGATGTATAACCTAAATACCTGTATTTTTATAACTATGATCTCTGAAAGCATTATGATATCTATAAAATGTGCAATCTAGACATAGTAAAATTATAACTATTTATATTTGAACAGATATCTTAAATGCATTAGTATTACTGTATTGCAAGTTTCATAGTTATAATTTTTAAGGGAATTTAGGTATTACAGCTACACATTAATTCGTGACCAGACAGAAAAATGCTGAAACACCTTATTTTCTTCATATCACAGGTATTATATCTGATAATGAAATTCCATGGAGCTGTAATATGATGCCAAAAGATACGATGCGGTGGATATGATGCAGTAGATATAGGCAGGTATATCAGGTATTATGGGTTTTACTTTTGAATAATCTGTAGTGTAGAGCAAGTAGCAAAAATTGTGGAATATCAAGCATCCGCCAAAAACGCCACGGTTCTTTGTGCAATCTGTAAAGCCATTCAAGATTATGCTTTCGAAAAAATTCCGGTGCCCGGGCTACCTTCCCTGCAAAAACATCAAGAGTTCCTCCAACACCAATACAAATTTTAACTTTAAGCCTGTTTTTATTTTCATGTATCCATTTTTCCTGTCTGGGTGCTCCAAGTGCCACAAGCAATATTTCTGCCCCGCTGGAATTGATTTGGTTAATTATACCATCCTCTTCTTCATCTGAAAAATATCCATGGTGATATCCTGATATTTCCGCACCTTTAAACCTATTAATTATACTAACTGTTGCTTCTTCGGCTACCCCGGGTTTTGCGCCCAGAAGAAAAAACTTAAGCTTTGTTTCTGATGAGATTTGAAAAATATTTCTCACCAGATCAAATCCAGCTACGCGTTCAGGCAATTTGCAACCAAGGATTTTTGAGGCCAACACAACTCCGGCACCGTCGGCTATAAGCATATCACCTTGCCTCAAAACATCTTTGAGGTACTTATCCCTTTGGGCAGCCATCATTATCTCTGAATTTGGAGTATATATAGTATGCACCTCACCGTCAACTAAAAAATTCCTTATGATTAACATAGCCTTTTCCATATTTATATTATCAACTGGTATTCCTAATATATCTATGGTATTTCTCATATTTATTCAGGCTCCTCTCTATAATAAATATAGATAATAAATATAGATAATCAACACTAATTCCTTGTGAAACTTGATTTTATCATTTTTGCAACCATTAACCTATTGCATTATATTTCCATTAAAACCCGTTTAGGACTTCAATTGCAATTTGAGCATTTTTTATTGATTTTTCTTTCAGTTCAACTGTAACTTTATCCAAGCATTTTTTAATCTGTTCTCTATTTTCCCATGTATAATCAATAACGCTTTTTAACTTTTCAAACTCAAGAGTTTTGACATCTCCTGCTGAAGCCGGACCTTGTCCTATGTATTCAAGAAACCACTGTACTTTTGGTTCATATACAAGCCCTACTACAGGTATTCCAGAGCTTACAGCAAAAACAAGTGCATGAAGCCGCATACCAATTAAAATATCCATCTTTGAAGTTATCCCCAGAACCTGAGATACACTATACTTGTTTTTCAGAATATAACCCTTATGCTTCATTCTGGAGACAATCGACTTAATTATAAGGAGGTCGTCGGGGTGCTGCATTGGTAAAAATACAGGATTAACATGATATTTTTCTACTACATAATCTGCAATACGGGCTATAACCTTTACATAGTTTGTATAACCATGCCATTTTCTCACAGAAAAGCCCATAATTGGACTATACAGATCTATACCTTCATCAATGAAAATCTTTTCAATGTTATTGTTGTTGCATGGCTCAATGGTGAATGCGGGATCCGCAGTAACAATAGTTGCAGGCTTATTTATCCCAAGCTTTTGCAATTCTTCTTTGGAAGCTTCTTCTCTTAACGTAATTGTATCTACCTTATTTAGAATCACTTTGGTCAGTCTTTTATTGATATATTTATTTATTGGTTCTATTCCATTTGCGTAAAGCATAACCTTAAGCCCGGTTTTTTTCGCCATCCATATCATTCCAAGATAGTAAATCAGAGAGCGGGTGCTGGTATTTTCCTGAATAAGAGTTCCGCCTCCATACATAAACATCCTGGACTTTTTCATTGCCCTGAAGATTTTAATAAGGTTAAAGCGATTTATAGAATAGGTACTGTAAAGAATCCTTGTTTCCATGGGGTTATTAGAAAGCACAACTATCCTGATATCATCAATATATAGATTAAGATCCTGGATTATAGCCATGAGCAATGCTTCATCTCCAATGTTTTTAAAGCCATAATATCCTGCAATTACAACATCGTATTCAAGATTATTTTCTTTTTTGCAGGCAGATCTTTTCAATATAGTCTTATAAATATCAAGTTGTGTTTCACACATCTTTTCCAGCGAAAACATTGTTTTGGCTTTTTTATAGATATTTTCACCCATTATTACTCTCATATCTTCATTCTCTGCCAGCTCAAGAATGTAATCAGCTAATTTCTCATAATTTCCGGGATTAAACAAATAGCCATTTTTGCCGCTTTCGATAAGGTCGGGAATTCCCCCAACATTAGTACTTATTGTTGCTTTTTTAAATCTGGCTCCTTCTAGGATTGAATATGCAAAGCTTTCACTAATTGAGGTCAACACACTTATATCTACAATGCCCATAAGTTCATATGGATCGTTTAGCCAGCCCGTGAAGAAAAC
>DAOSDD010000358.1:0-3556 GCA_035362115.1 Clostridiales bacterium
GTATATTTCGTGCGATATGCCTGATTCCTTCACAATATGCAATGCAGACACTATTATATATCATAAACGTCAGACCTACTGTGTTTTCAAAGGTGTGGTGGAGAGGAAGCAGCGAAAGATGCACATCTGTAGGATATGTCTTGATAGTAGCGGCAATGGATAAAACATTACACACAATATTAGCATGGGATAGCATTACTCCCTTGGATATACTAGTTGTACCTGAAGTAAAAAGTAAAATAGACATTTTATGTGGATCAATAGAAGCATCGATAAACGAGCGGTCACCGGTTTCAATCAACTTCCTGCCCTTACTGATAAGGGAAGACAAAGTAACAAAGCCGGGATACTGTGCTACTTTGTCTGATTTGCATGCAATATTAGATAAATCATATATATCCGATTTACCCAGTTTGTCTGGTTTGTCTGGTTTGTCTGATTTGTCTGGTTTGTCTGATTTGTCTGATTTGTCCGGTATATCATCTATGCATATATAATATTTTATTCTTTGGTTTTTCTTTGAGATTTCTAGCATTATATTATGGAAAGCAGCGCTGTAAAAAATGGCTTCAACTCTGCCTCTTTCTATCAGGTTTTCCACTTCTTTTTCAGGCAGATATTTATCCATGGGAACAGCTACGCCAGTGCCGTTTATTATGGAAAAATAACATACGCCCCATTCATACCTGTTCTCGCTAATAATAGAAATATGAGCATCTTTGAGACCTAATGACATTAAAGCCGTACCTAGGCAGTCAACTTCAGAATCAAATTCTTTGTATGTCTTTCCGACAATTCGTCCATCTTTATCCTTGAATTTATATCCCACAGTATCTCCATTTATGCCGGCAGTTCCCTTGACCAATTCCCTCAGGTCACTAATTTCCCGGGTTTTGTAATATCCCAACCCTGTAACAACTCTTCTTCCATCTTTAACGGAAATATCTACACCACTATGCATTTTCATACATTTCCCACCTTTTTCCAGTTAATAAAATATCATTCGAGATTGTATTAACTGCTATTATTACCTGGTAATAATTATACTTTATTTTCATAGTTTATGCAATAATAATTTACTTCTTCATATTTTTCTTGTAAACAACTCCTGTCATAGCAGAATTTCGTTTGTACGCAGTACTCTTTATAATTCAGCAATGCCCCCTTCACAGACAACCGCTTCATATTGCACCGTACCCATAATATGATTGTTCCCCAGAAAGCCGTTTTACGGCTTTTCACTGCAGGATTATCTGCAGTGAGTTGCAATTTCGTTGCAACCTGGTGCAATCTAATATGGTTATCCAGCCTTCTTTAAGAAGGCTGATGAAATCCGATGTGCCTTAAATTTCATCTGAAAGTCATTTCATGACTTTCAGGGTGATAACCATAATATTATCTTTTTCTTGCAACTAAATACTAAGTACAGCTACACATAAATTCGTGACCAGATAGAAAAACGCTGAAACACCTTATTTTTTTCACATCACAGCTATTATATCTGATAACGAAATTCCATAGAGCTGTACTAAGTATATCACGTTGCTTGCTAGGTATTAATTCTTAATTATTTTATCTAAAGCATCCACAACAATTTTTTCTACAGAAGTATCAAGCTGTGAAGGAAAACTATAATATATTGTACTACCATACGGCTCATATCCTCCTTCACTGAACATTTCTTCCGTTGGTATATATCCTGTAACACCATTACTGTATGCTACAGGAATAATAATTTTGTCAGGATTTTTATTTTTTACGTATAAGCCATACTCGATACATACTTCACCACTCATTGTAATTATTGAGATATCATCACTTAATGTAATTCTCTGAACTACAAAAGGAAGAGTATCCGTAATACTGCTATATTTATCAAGCATTTTTGCAGCCCATAATTTCTCATCGGTACTGCCGCTCTTTTTAATTGCTTCCAATTTCTTCTTTTCAGGTATATCCTTTATTGGTATCTGTAAGTGTATAATTTGTGAAGATATATCCATGCCCGCTTCACTTGCTTTTTTCATCTTTCCGTTGCACAGATCTACAACCTTTGTGCCCAACTCATTTCCAAAATTTTCCACATCATCCCAGGTCCCTGTTCTAAAGCTATTGCCTTCTACGGTTCTTGCGCGAATATTTCCGCAGCACCCTTGCATAAACAGTGCAACTGTATCTTTGCCAAGACCATCTTCTATTACTTTTTTAGCTGCCCCCGGATAATCTGAACTTATATACTTAGTACCAACTATGCTGGGATGGCATGCATAACTAAATAATACTGCTTTTACCATATTACCTTTCATGAATTTTAGAACTGTTACAGCTTTGTCTGCAATACCCTTTTCATTAGGTTGAAAATTGGCTTTCCCATCAGTAATCAACCTTCTGTTTATACAAATATTACATTGTGTTTCTCCATAATATATGTCAACTTTATCCATCGAGTTTAGAGCAGATTCTGCTGATGATATTACATAATTATGTAAATT
Organism: Clostridiales bacterium; assembly: GCA_035362115.1. GTDB lineage: Bacteria > Bacillota > Clostridia > Acetivibrionales > DUMC01 > DUMC01. The sequence continues at coordinate 2,493 of DAOSDD010000358.1, forward strand.
TTCCATATATTCATGATACATTTCACCTACGGAAACCAGCATATTTTCAAGAGTCTGTGGTCCGCTGTGGGTATGGGAAGCATTAAGTAGAATTTCGTCTTCATTAAACCCAAATTTTTCATGTATATCTTCTTTAATTCTTTTAGTAAAATTGAATCCAAATCCTATTATGTCACCGCAAATGATAAGTATTCGCTTATCACCGTGTTGTAATGCCAAAGTAGTTATGTACAAATCATCATGCACACCAACAGCTTTTCTGTCGGACGTTCCAAACCCTGCAAGATCAATACTTTCCTTTGGCGTTATCAGTTTTTTATTTACACCAACCAACATAATACTAATCCCCCTTAAAGATTGTTTCTTATTATTGTTTCTTATTTATTATATTCCACTTGTGCAGCCGTTTCAACTACCATCGGTTAAACCGGGTGCATTTACCATATTAAAGTGTAGTTGTCTACAAATAGCGTTATTCTCATAATATCTCAACATACTTTTTAATTTTGTTTACATAAATTCAACAATTCATGATCTTTTTAATATAATATAATAGGTTACTTAGCAGGCCTGATCAATTATGTAAATTTAATAAATATTATCAAGTGGGAGGTTGTAGTATGAATTACAGAGAATTACTGGAACTGACTAAGAAACACCCTAATCCTTTTTCCATTGATCATAGAAATACACGTATGTATGACTTTGAGATGGAAGAGGATGTTCAAAAAGCAACAGATAATATCAAGGTAGCTATAAAAAAGACTGAAAAGGGAGAACAGCAAAGTTCACAGGACAGGCAAAAAGCATCAGATTATAGTGCTTCATATAGAGAAGTTCTAAAAACATGTAAGAGGCATTACTACTGATGAGAATGCACATCCTATCATAAAGGTGGATTAATTTAAGTGAAAAAATTACGGCAAACATCAATTTCTACGTAAAATATTCACTGCAACAGCGGATTGTAACATTTAAGTCTATTGAAAAATTAAATATACCATGTCATAAGGTAGTGTCAAATAAGTAATGAAAACTGATGATAAACGGTAATAAAATGATTG
>DAOSDD010000359.1:0-3551 GCA_035362115.1 Clostridiales bacterium
AGAATTACCTCTGTTCGAGTACTATGAGTACTATGTTTTTCTATCACGAGTTATCCTCCTCCAATAAATATTTTCTCACTTTTCGGTGTTTTTTTCAACCTGATCGTCTATTTTTGCACACAAAAAAACAGCCTACAGGTAACTTGCAGGCTTGTAGGCTAATGCAACAATACGTGAACCTCACATAATTAAAGTCACGTGCTTCAAACATCACTGTTGAAATTCCCTGCTTCTTGGACTTTGTAACCTCCGTCTCCACAGGCTTATAATCCCGTAGTCCTTACGGCATCATTTGTTTATACTTTGTGCGGCATTAAGCATACCAGCAAGCAGTTGAAACTCCGCATGGATAAAGCCGGCAGACGAGGTAGGGGCTATCTTGCCGATCATTGTAATACCAACAGCTTTTTCTATGTACTGAGCCGGGAATTATATTATCTGTTCATCAGTCAGTTAATCATTTGTCTCCTGACTTTCACCGGCTGCTGCATCAAACTTTTCGAGAATAGCTTTTTGGATCTTTTCCCGAGTAGCAGCGTTTATGGGGTGTGCGATGTCTTTGAATTCACCATTGGGAGTTTTTCTGCTTGGCATCGCTATGAACATACCGTTCTGGCTTTCAATTACTTTAATATCATGAACAACAAATTCGTTGTCGAAAGTAACTGATACCACAGCCTTCATTTTACCTTCTGCATCAATTTTTCTGATACGAATGTCAGTAATTTCCATGGATGTTACCACCTTCCGTTTAACATTATAATGTATAATGTATGTATTCGCTACATATTTGATTTTTCCTGCTTTTTTTCCATATATTTTTTATTTTTATTTGTTTTTGTTATTTTTATAGGTTTTCAACATAATTTTTACCGCATATTCTATAATTGAGAATAAAATATGAAGTTTTAGATGTATAATTATGGTGCATAATTATATTAGTGTTGTATAATAAATGTATGTTGTATTTATAAGTTAATAATTGATGTTTGTATTACTTTACTTATGGATAACTTATGACAATATGACAAATTAAACTGAAAGATGTAGCTTTAAATTAATGAAGCAGTATTAATATAAATTTAAGCAATGTAAAGTAAGGAGTGTAAGTTTGGTATGCAAAAAAAACTTTTAGATTCAGATAATATTAGATATATCCATTTCATAGGTATAGGCGGAATAAGTATGAGCGGGTTGGCAGAAATACTTATCAATCTTGGATATATCGTTTCCGGTTCAGATCTTAAAAAGTCGGGTATAACACATAAGCTTGAGAATCTGGGGGCTGACATTTTCTACGGTCACAGTCCTGATAACATCAGAAATCCTGATCTTGTAGTTTATACTGCTGCAATAAAAGAAAATAATCCCGAATTGGTAAGAGCCAGGTCATTAAATATACCTGTAATTGATAGAGCTGCTTTGCTTGGTTTAATAATGAAAAAATACCCCTACAGTGTTGCGGTGTCAGGTACTCACGGCAAAACTACTACAACTTCGATGATATCAATGATTATGCTTGAATCAGGCCTTGATCCTACAGTACATATAGGCGGAGAATTGGATTACATTGGTGGTACCACTAAAACAGGCAATACGGAATATTTTGTAGCAGAAGCCTGTGAATACTGTGACAGCTTTCTAAAATTCTTCCCCTATATTGCTGTAATTCTTAATATTGAACTTGATCATGTTGATTATTTCAGAGATATCGAACACATAAAAAAATCCTTTATAAGCTTTGCCACTCTTGTACCTGAAAACGGTTATATAGTTGCATGTGCTGATGATAATAATGTTTTATCCATACTTGATAAAATCAGTGCACCTAAAATAACCTACGGGATAAATAATGAAGATTGTATGTGGAAAGCAAAAGATGTTAGCTTTAGAATATCAGGATACGGTTCTTTTACTCTTGTTAAAGATGAAAAGGAAATTGATTTAATTGAACTTAAAGTGCCAGGTATTCATAATATTTATAACTCCCTTGCAGCTATAGCTGTCTGCTATCAGCTTGGTTGCCCCATTTCCGGAATTAAGCAGGGATTAGGTAAATTCACAGGGACTCACAGGCGTTTTGAACAAAAGGGAATTTTAAACGGAATAAAAATAGTTGATGATTACGCCCATCACCCATCAGAGATAAGAGCCACACTAAAAGCTGCAAAAAACGGGCATTACTCTAAAATATGGTGTATATTTCAACCTCATACCTATACCCGGACAAAAACTTTGCTTGATGATTTTGCTATTTCATTTGCAAATGCTGATGCTGTTATTGTTGCAGATATTTATGCTGCCAGAGAACAGGATAACGGTGAAATCAACTCTCAAATTCTTGTAGAAAAGATAAATTCTGCTGGAGGCAAAGCTTTGTATATGAAAGACTTTGATACTATAGCAGGATATTTAAGAGATAATGCATCTCCGGGCGACCTTGTAATAACAATGGGCGCAGGAGATATATATAGGGTCGGAGAAAAAATGCTGGGCTGAAACAAGGACCTGAAACACAAGGATCCTACATATGGGGACCGATACATGGGCGATACATGGGGACAGTCCTCTTGTTTCAAAAGGTTTCTTCGCGGAAACAGGGTCAGAAACGAAGATAAGAGAGAAAACAGAAGACAAGCAGAAAAGAAAGGACAGTTCTTATGTTTCTTAGAATGAAATAGAGAACCGTCCTATTGTTTTTTATTGTTTTGTTCGTTTCTTTTGTTTATATTTATTCCAAATTTTCCGTTTATTTTCCGTTTATTTCCCAGCATCAATCATGGCAAATTTGATTTCACCTTCGGCAGCTGTTTGTCCATCTACTGTTGCAGATACTTTGACCTTTGCCATACCCATCTTTAAAACAAGGATTTCCGCTTCCAGCCTTAAAACATCACCAGGAACAACCTGCTTTCTGAATTTCATGGAATCTATCCCGGTAAATACACCAAGTCTTCCTTTATTCTCCTCAAGGCTTGCAGCAGCTATTCCTGCGGTCTGAGCAAGAGCTTCTACAATTAAGACTCCGGGCATAATAGGGTACCCGGGGAAGTGTCCCTGGAAAAATGGTTCATTTATTGTAACATTTTTTATTGCAACTGCTCTTTTACCCGGCTCAATTTCCAGTACCTTATCAACCAGCAGGAAAGGGTATCTGTGGGGTATTATTTTCTGTACTTCAATATTTGATAACATTTTGCACCTCTCTTCAGCGTCTAAAACGCAGTATAAATTTTATAAGCTGTACAATATTTTAGATTAACTTTTTAATATTTGCAACTTAGTACTACTTTGTTACATTGTCAATGGAAATCGCATTCCAAATTGGCATAGTAGCATTAGGTTATTATTTTATTATTCTATTTATTCTACATCTGTTATGAAAAATCCTTTTATGTAAAAATTTCCAGCGAATTTATTAGATTTTTTTGCAAAATATATTTGATTTTTTAAAACATTGGTGCTATAATTAGTTTTGGCTGTTGGATTTTTAGTTTAAGGGCGCTTAGCTCAGCTGGGAGAGCACCTGCCTTACAAGCAGGGGGTCATAG
>DAOSDD010000360.1:0-3548 GCA_035362115.1 Clostridiales bacterium
TGCCCATTTTGATGTGGAGGATTACTGGTTTTATAAAACCTATATACCGTACACCACCATTCGACCAAAGGAAGAACGGAATGAAATGCTGCTTTCAGATATGAAAAAACACGGCTTATTCGTGGTATCCGGCGATATTTCAGGCTGGAGCGATGAATTTCTAACGATGTTCGGCCTCGCAGTCTTTCTTACAACACCTACGGAGATTCGCATGAAACGCATCGAAAACAGGGAATATGCACGGTGGGGTGACCGAGTATGCGAAGGCGGCGATATGTATGAGTCGCAGAAAAAATTTCGGGAGTTTGCCGCCACAAGGGATGTTGGTTTGCTCGAACAAAGGGCTTTAGAATATTCATGCCCTGTCGTTTATTATGACGGCACGAAAACGCCGGGAGAAATTGTAGACGAGGTATTGACCTATATCAATACCCGCAACCACTATGATGCCCTTATCGATGAAAACAACGACCCAGTGTATGACCCCGCTCCGCTAAAAGCTCACATGGATAAATGGGACGGAGAGGCATTCATTGAAGCGTTACTCCTTTCGCCGGACAAGTCTGTTTTGGAAATCGGCGTTGGCACAGGACGACTGGCGATGCGGGTTTGTGATAAATGCAGACACTTCACCAGCATTGATATTTCACCAAAAACCGTGCAGCGGGCGAAAGCGAATCTACAGAGGTTTACGAACACCGACTTTATTTACGGCGACTTTCTTACTTACCCATTTGGTGATAGATTTGATATAATCTACACATCATTAACATTTATGCACATTCAAGATAAGCGAGCGGCAATTCGAAGGGTTGCAAGCCTGCTGAAGCCCAGCGGACGGTTTGTCTTATCGATTGATAATAATCAGCAAGCTGAGATTTATTATGGTAACCGGCGGATTATAGTCTACCCTGACACGCCGGAGGAAACCACCGCTTTAATTGTTGAGGCTGGTCTGACCATAGAAAAACAGTTTGAAACAGAGTTTGCTGTGATTTTTGTGGCGACGAAGGAGGTTTGAGATATGAATTGCCCCGAATGTGGCTCCAACTTACTACACTGTCATAAACTCATTGACGGCACTGTATCGCCAATGAAGAATAGATCTAACATCATTTACCCCAATTGTATTGACTGTGGCCATCCAATACAGGTTGAGGATGTAGAAGCCAATATCACTGGCAACAGAAAAGTCCTGTTAATCAGCGGAACGGCAGGAGCAGGTAAAACAGCTTTGGGGCAATATATCGAAAGCAAATCTGATTACATATTTATTGATGGAGATGCTGTTAGTAAGAGGGTGAATCATTACGCGAGGCTCAACCCAAGTGCTGCGGTGCCGGATTATCAAAAGGAAACGATAAGAACCATGCTGGTTCTCCTTGGTTTGGGTTACGACGTTGTGGTGGGCTATGTCATCAATCAGGAAGTCCTAAGATGGTATCACAAGGGATTGGAAAGGTATCAAATAACTCCGGTATTTCGCGTACTCGTTCCAGATAGAGATGTCTGCCTTCAGAGAGACATTGACAGGGAGTGCTGGACTGCCGGGGCTGAATATGTGGATAGGTGGTTTGACGAGCAACGGGCATATTTGAAAACAGCCCCAGAAATCTGTATTGACAGTTCACAGGAAACCTTGGCGGACACTTTCGCTAATCATTTTCAGGGTTTACTATAGAGCCGTCTATGGAGGAGGTGCGATGGACGTATGGCGACTTGGCTTACTCATCTGCGTGTTGCCGAAAGAGTGTCTGACCAAATAAATATTACTGACAGAAGTTTATTTTTTGCAGGCAGTATTGCGCCGGATTCAGATACGCTTTCGGACATATCACATTGGTGTAGCAATGCCGATAAAATAACTTGTGATGCTCAAGGGTTTTATATAAACTATATCTCAGATAGCCTTCATACCGAAGATAAGGATTTTTATTGGGGATATTATATTCACCTGTTGACGGATATCTTATGGCATAAGCAAAAAATCGCACCTTTAAAACATGAAAGTAAAGATACCATAAGGGCAATTAAGCAGAAATGGAGAAATGTCGATATTAGCTTTCTTGCCGATTATAGAGACTTCAAGCCACTTACGGAAATGAAATATGCTATGAAATGCACAAGCAAATATGATAAGCGTTGGCTTGATTACTATATAGCTGGACAAGTTAGAAAGCTGGTTGAGGGTATCCTCGGTAATCTTATTATTTCGGAAATTGAAAAACAAAGCAGGGACACTGCTACGGAAACAGAAATTGAGCAGTTTATCGACGAATGTGTAGAGTATATTGGGCTAAAGCTGAAAGAAGGTGCAAAATGAAAAATTTATTATTCATATGCGGTCCTAACGGCATCGGGAAAACAACAATCTGTAAAGAAATCGTACGAATGTTGCCTAATTCTGCTTACGTTGACTCTGATCTCTGTCGGCTTATGAATCTGTTTATTCTTAACGACGAAACCATTCCGACAATAGCAAAAAACATAAGTGATTTACTCATCAATTGCATGGATTGTACGGTCATTGAAACCGTGATATTTTCATATGGTTTCCATGGGAGACGGAGAGAGGTTTTTGAAATAGTAATGAAGGCAGTATCAGAGTATGAAGAGGGAAGTATCCTTATAAGATTTCTAAAAGCGAGTAGGAGTAGAGTGAAAGTCCTACAAGATATTATTTGGAGAAAAGGGCCTCGGAGAAGCTACCTGAGCTTTATATGTTAGGGTGTGACGTTAACTGCGTTAAAGTTATGAGTGGATTGTGGATACAATCAACTAGAGTGGTACCACGGGATTTATCCGTCTCTTATTTAAAGATAAGGGGCGGTTTTTATTTTAAGTATTTTGCAAGGAGGTAATGAGTAATGAAAAAGTTAGCTGAATTGATTACTAATATAGTACAACTGATTTAGCAACAATCATTGAAAGAATGGAATTATATAATCCTGATGAGATTATATATATTGTTGATAAAAGACAGGAGCTTCATTTTGAGCAGGTATTCAGGTGTGCAAAGAAAACAAATCTGGTTCCACCGGACACTAAACTAACTTTTCTAGGGTTTGGCACAATGAATGGTAAGGACGGTAAACCTTTTAAAACGCGGGATGGCGGAGTAATGCGGTTAGAACACCTGATAAAGGAGGCTAGTGATAAAGTTTACCAAAGAGTTACCGAGAATAAAGAGATTCCACAAGAGGAAGCAAAAGAAATCTCAAGAAAAGTGGGGTTAGCAGCTCTAAAATATAGCGATTTATCTAATCAGATTTCAAAAGATTATATGTTTGATGTGGATAGGTTTACGTCTTCTGAGGGAAATACAGGGCCATATATTATATATACTGTAGTAAGAATAAATTCTATACTCAATAAGGTTTTCAAAGTTAATCCTGGGTATAGAGCAGAAGCAGCTTCTGTGCAGCTACCTTACAGTGAAAATGAACGCAATTTGATGCTAAAAATAACTCAGTTTAATGAAGTTATTGTGACATCCTCACCTCAATAAATTGAGGTGCTTCCATGTGGAAGTTCGGTGGTTCCTATCT
>DAOSDD010000361.1:0-3547 GCA_035362115.1 Clostridiales bacterium
AACTACACTATAAAAGTTTTGTGCGCTTATATTACCTTAATTAATACGCAAAAATCCAATTTGTTCCTTGTAAAATCATTTTAGCGTTATATCTAGTTAATAAAGCTCATCTTTTCATGTTCAACCTTGTAAAAAGCTGTTTCAACACCCTGGCTGGACTTTAAATTCTCCTCTTCTTTACTGGAAAAGCTGTCTTTTATGTTTTCAGTATTAATCCTGTATCTTGAAGTAAATGGAGGTTTTTTCTTTTGCTCTCCTCAAGTATATTTCTAATAAGCCTTTCCACAAATCCTCTCTCCCTAATGTTTATATGCACAAAATATTTGTATGCAAAAAGCAGTTAAAATCATGAATAAATGAATAAAAAAATAATGCCAATATAAGTATTGACACTATTTTATCGTATTTATGAAATTTCCACAACCGTTGATTATTTATCGCTTATCACTTATCGGACATTCATTTTCTAATGAAACATAAAACGAAACTCTAGAACCGTCTCCATGTTTCAGTCTCTATGTTTCTACCTATGTTCCTAAAGGTTAAGTAAACGTGTACTGTTCTTCCATTCAATTTTATCTATTACAGTATCACTGAGTTTTTTATTTTGCCGCAGATCCCTGATAAAAGCAACGTTGGGATATACTATATTTACTTCACTGCGCAGGCACGAATCAGTACCAAACATTAACTTGTCTTGGAACTCATCAAGGAATTCCAGTCCAAATGCCGGATCCCTGGTTAAAGCATTATACCCGCTCCCTGCTGAAATATCCGCCCAAAGGTTGGGATGCTTCCTCATCAATCGAGGAACGGCACCACCAGGCTTAATAGGTCCTTTAGGATAACCTGCACGGTTGTCGGCAGGTACATCTGCTGATAGTTCCGCCCAAAAGGTAGGACCATGACCTATAAAAATAGTATCCGGGCACTCCTGAAGAGCATGTTCAAGCTTGGGAAGTCCATAATCGTCCCGAACACCATAACCATAGAGACGATCTTGCATATCAAATAGTACAGGCATTTCGAATTTACCTGCCTGGCGGTACAAATTCATGCATAAAGGATCGTCGAAATCCAGTTTGGGAAGAAATTCACCAAGTCCTTTGCAGCCTCTTGCCTTATATTCCTCTAGGAGGTGTGTAAAATCCATATCCGGATGATTGCCGTAACGTGGATCTATCAGGCAAAAAGGAATTAGTCTGTCAGGATAACGAGAACACGCAGTAATAACATCTTCAGTATTGCACTCCAGATAAGCTCCTTCTGGATGCTCGCTCAACGGTAAAATGCAGGTTCTATCTACCCCCCAGGCATCCATCTTTGCAATTAGATTTGTTACATCAATATACTCCCTCCGGTCCGGCACTATACGCCCTATGTGACCATGTACATCAATTAACATGTTATATCCCCTTTCTTTCTGGCAAACATCGCTGTTTGACAAATTTATTTGTTTTTATCTGTACAATACAGGTAATAAATGTAGGTAATATATTATTTTCGATATTATGTTTTAAATATTTAAACTAGTTTAAGTATATATTTTTTTGGTCAAATTGGCAATTCTAAGTTAAAAGTAAGAGCACATTAATTTTCTTAGATACATAATATGTCAGATTTGATTTTAAAAATATAGTAATTTGAAAAAGCCCACGGATTGTTATTTTTTAAAGTAAAGTAAGGTAGATTTTTTCCGTAGACTTAAATATTACAGTTTTTAGAGCCTATAATCTCAAGTATATTTTATCCTGCAAAGCACCAATAACAAATCTAGACAACACCATTCTTATGAATATAACCAACCTATATCAAATATTGCTGCCTTTAAGCTAATAGGTCCTCCCATACGCCAGTCACTTTTATATTTCGTTGCCCAATATGTCAATATGCCTTTCCCTGATGTTGTAAATGTGCATGCCGGATTGGAGTATCCCCAATAAGGATTATCCTCAATATCTTTTATGTTGGTCCAAGTTTCTCCTTCGTCCTTGGAAATAGCCACTGTTAATGGTGTCCTTTTTCCATAATGGCTGATAAACCGAGGGTCATATAAGCTATTATTCCAGGTTAACATTAAATCTCCGGTTTGAGGTATTCTATTTAAATCAGGGCAAGATTCAGGTGCTTTCATACCCATAGTTTGAGCTTTTGACCAAGTTTTCCCACCGTCATCAGAGTATGATTTAAAAACTGAACCAAGTTGTGTTCGCAACACCATTAAAATCCGTCCATTCCTTAATTCCTCAATATGTCCTTCGCTGCAACCTCTCATAGGAAGATATATCCAATTATCAGAAAATTCCCATGTTTTCCCTTCGTCATCACTAAAAGCACATCCTACATCAAAATGATCCGTTGAGCTCCATATATTACCTGTCTGTTTTGCCACAGGGATAATAACCCTCCCATTCGAAAGTTTTTTTGCCACAGAACTAGCAAAGTTTATTGGCATACTATCCCAAATTGCTTCAGATTCTGTAAAAGTTTTACCTTCATCGCAAGTCCTTTTTAGAAATGCCCTAGTGGCAGGTGGCTTACCAGCTTCGAGAACTAAATAATTGAAATATATCAATATTATTTCTTCTTCAGATAATCTAATGAAATTTGGGCTATATGAATTAACACTTCCCTCTTTTGTTTCAATAATAACCCTATGTTCTCTCCAGGTAAGCCCCTCATCGTCTGAAATCATTACCGATATTCTATTGGGAGCATTATCTCCAGACCCGATATCACTTTCTAAATATTCCATCCAAGCAATCATGAGCTTCCCATCTTTTAGCTCAATCACAGATGCCTCGGAATGTCGAGGATGCTCATCAGATGCATTAGCTATAGTTATTATTTCTTTTTTCTTATCACTAGACATAATATTACCCCCTGTCTCTGTTTTTTGTTTCTTTTTTTATATTGATGTTCAGTTTAACTAGAGCATCAATATACCCCTCTTATCTCTCCATTTTCCTGTAAGTTCCAACTCCTGTTTCCCCACCGGCAAAAACAAGTTCCAATTCTCCATCATCATCAATATCCAGCAAATAATCATGTACATAAAAATTATCAATATACATTCCAGTATATTGCAGTGCAATCTTATCTGCAGCAGATTTGAATACTAACCCTTTGAAATTCTCTTCCTGACTGGACAGTATAGCTTCCTTTTTTCCGTCCTTATCAATGTCAACAGTTTGAATATGTACATGAGAATTGAGTCTGAATTTAAAATTATGCCCTATTATTTCAAAAGGTCGTTCCGGAACCAATATTGGAATGCCATTACCATCAAGACCTTTATTTATTAAGCAGTAAATTTCTGCTCCCGGTTCAGGATCAGTATTGAATCCCTTTTGATATGTGATACCACCTACTATAAGATCTTCAATATTATCCATATTCATATCTATTCCACAAGCTCTTGCTCTGTTGTGAATTTTAATTACATTTCCATTAATATCTTTCAAGGGTCCTTCTCTTATATACTGAATCTTCCCATTTTTAAATACATTGCCGGTGTCTATTAAAAGATACAGATGCCCTTTATCTG
>DAOSDD010000362.1:0-3491 GCA_035362115.1 Clostridiales bacterium
TTTCTTCACTTAAATTAAATACACCCGGTTTCGATGGGTGCGAATTTTCTGTATATGACCAAAAAATATGGTATTATTCGATTAGTAAAAGTAGCAAAAGCAAAAAATTATTAACCGCTCCTATGAATTTTATCTTTTGCCGGTTGCTATCGCAACAGGCAAAAGATAAAAAAGGAGCACTAAACATTTTTTGCTTTTTAAGTATATGATTTGAACAGAGCTTATGGGTTGTTATGTTTTCACTCTATGTAGCTATCTCATAAATTGCTTGAGTACATATTTCCGCATGACGCATCAGATCCTCTATAGAAACATTCTCATCAGGCTGATGGGCACCTTCTCCCACCCCTCCAAAAGCTACTCCATTATTTTTTAGTGTCCTCGCATATGTCCCTCCTCCCATAGAAAGAAGATTTGCCTTTTCTCCTGTTATTTTCTCATAAGCATTGCTTAATTTAGTTATAAGAGGATGGGTTGCAGAAACATATAAAGGAAGCGAATGACCTACAACTTCTACCTGTATTCCTTCTTTCCCGGCTTGCTCCTTTATAGTTTCAACTATTCCTTCATACTTGCAGGTAACAGGATACCTTATATCCAGTAATACCCTCTTTTCTGCCTGATTATAATCTATCTTACCCAGATTTAATGTTAAAGCTCCCGATTCTTCGTCTTTTAAATCGATACCTAATGAGTGTCCTGTAGTATCGGAACCTATTTTCTTCTCATAAATAAACTTAAGATAATTGTCCATATAAGAAAAAGCAGCATTTTCTTCATTACCGTTGCTTTTCATACTATTTTCCGCATTATGCAAAAAGTCCAGTAAACCGTAAACAGCATTAACTCCGCTTTGAGGGCTTGCTCCGTGAGCCGATTTACCTTTTGCGAGTATATTAAGCCCATTATTTGTATCAAAAGATATTAATATGTTTTCCCCACTGTTTTTTTTGGCCAACTCCTGTAAATATACAACATCTTTTAACTTAATAAATTCAGCAGGAATTTGTGCTCTGCACTCATCTGGTACCATATTTACAGCTTCCCCGCCCCAAATTTTCCATATTGGAAATTCATGTGCATACTTGCAACCTTTTTTAAAATTATCGTTGCAGCTACCATTATACTTGTCCCCATATATATTTTTACCCTTATCATGTTCGTTTTTTATCAGTGCCAAATGTAAAATTCCTTTTTCTCTATTAATTATTGGATACATTGCATCAGGGGAAAACCCCAAATCAGGTACAGGCTCCTTCGAAAAATAGTATTGCATGTCCTGCATTCCGGTTTCCTCATTGGTACCTAATATAACTCTTATTTTTCTTTTCGGAATTATTCCTGAATCTTTTAAGGCTTTCAGCCCGTAAACTGCTGCTATAGCTGGTCCTTTATTGTCCGATGCACCTCTGCCGTAAATTTTCCCTTCATTAACTATTCCCTCAAAAGGCGGAATAGTCCATCCAGTACCTTCAGGTACAATATCCAGATGAACAAGCACACCTGTAATTTCCTCTCCTTCGCCATATTCAACATGACCTGCATATCCGTCAACATTTTTTGTTTTCAGACCCAAACTCTCACCAAGGGAAAGCACATATTCCAGAGCCCGGTTAACACCTTCACCAAATGGTTTGCCCTCACGCGGAGTATCAGCAACACTCTTGATTTTTATGAGTTCACAGAGACTTCTAATAATATCTTCCCTATAATTTAGTATTTCATTACCAATTATCAACCTTTTATAACGCCTCCTCTTTTTAAGTTAATTTAAACAGCTAGCATTACAGGTATTTAGAGCATTCAAAATATGGCATTTAAGCCACTTGCCACTTACCCAGACAACTTCATTTTATCAGTCATATTAGCAAAATACAAGTCTTTAGCAAACACAGGGGGGTGAATATTTTAAGAGTGAAGAAATATTTACCAAGAGCTGACGTTACACTGCCTAGGAGTCTGCTCGGAAAAGCGAACTCGTGCTTCATACTAATATTTTCTTCACTTAAATTATATGCAACCAACACAGGGGCACATTTTCTACAAACAGAAAATACTTCCGAAAATGCGCCCGAAAATGCTTATCTATCTTGCAACAAAACCGAAACTGGTGTAGAATTTTACTCATAGGCTTGAGCATGAGTGCTAAATCTATTTTTGTATCAATCAACTTATCATGTTTAACATAATACGCCGAGCTTATTATAGATGCAATATTGATATTCTTTATATACATTGTGAAGGGATAGGTCAGTCAATTATGAAACACTTATTTATAATAAATCCGATTGCAGGTAAAGGTAAGGCATTAGAATATATTCCTAAAATAGAAGAATACTTTTCAAGAATGAAAGATTTATTCTTTATAGAAGTTACAAAATATCCCGGGCATGCTATTGAGCTGGTTAAACAGTATGTAGATAAGGAAACTTACAGGGTTTATTCCGTAGGAGGAGATGGTACTCTAAACGAAGTGCTCAATGGGATGGCTGGAAGCGATAGTTCCCTTGCTATTATACCTGCGGGGTCAGGTAACGATTTTATCAAGAGTATTAGGAATTATTCCGTTGATAAAGAATCGCCGGAAAAGAATATCATGAAAATTACCTCAAAAGTCTCTTTGCTGGAAAGATTGGTTAAAGGGACTGAGTCTTTTATAGATATCGGCAAAATAAACAACCGATACTTTATAAATATTTCTTCATTAGGTTTTGATGCAGAAGTTGTTTATAAGTCCCATAAAATAAAAAAGCTCCCCTTAATAACCGGGCTACTAGCCTATGTTTTAAGCGTTTTTGCAACACTGGTAAGTTACCAGAGTAATCCCTTAAAAATAAAAATTGATGGGCAAACTATAGAAAAAGGTACTCTTCTGGTAGCTGTTGCCAATGGAAGATATTATGGCGGTGGAATGCAGGCTGCACCTTCTGCTGAACTAAACGACGGTTTTTTAGATATTTGCCTGATTGAATACGCAAAAAGACTAAGAATTTTAAAGCTTTTCCCCAAGTTTATAAAGGGTCAGCATGCAGGCATAAAAGAGGTTTCCTTTCACCGGGGTAAAAATATAAGTATTATAAGTAAAAACAAGGTTGCAATGAATGTTGACGGTGAGACCAATATTGTTGAAGGGAAGGTAGATTTTGAAATAATACCTAATGCTGTAAGAATTGTGCTTCCATAATATTCTATAATATTCCGTCTAATTTTCACCTGCAATTGAAGCAACTGCTGCCATATCCCCAGTTTTCTTCATACCTTCCCTTAACATAAGCCTTCGCAACTTTCATGCAGCATATGCTGCCGTGTATGCTGCAATATATGTTACCACATATGTTGCCATATATCCTTTCATGCGCATATGCAATATATCATACAAATTTCTCCAAGTGTTTCCTGCCTAATATAAGTCCCTCTTTTACTTTATCAATGCTTCCCTCGTATAGCGGATCTTCATGCTCGATACTAATAACACCATTATATCCTGCTTC
>DAOSDD010000363.1:0-3472 GCA_035362115.1 Clostridiales bacterium
ACGCAGGTTAGCTATCTGTTTTGCAGAAGTCGGAGCGTTTTCAATAAAATTTATATGTAAATTCTCCCTGTATACAAAATATTAACACCTTCGTCAATGTCTTCAAGCAGTTCACTGGCATTACTTGGATAAACCTCTATATTTTTAACTTTTGCAAGAGGAATCTATCGGAATTCAATATCAAAATCTCGTCCTTCAATGTGCTCATGGGCGATAAATTCTCCGTCCAACGGTATCTGTGTTTCGTCCGCCTGTATATGCTAATCTGTCGGTTTGATATTCACTCATGAGCCGAAGCTTATGGGCTTTATATTCTTTTGCAACATCGGGTTTTGCATTCAGATAATCTCTGAAATTTATATAATCATGCTATTCTTTGCTACCTGTTATGACTACATGAACATGATGAGTTCTTATATCGGTATTTCGATCACCGCATACAAAAAGCATATCTCCCGCCACATTATGTTGGCGATACATAAATCCTGATCGTTCAAGCGCAGGAACAAGCTTCATTACTTCATCAAAATTGCTCACCGTAACGGTGATATCAATTATAGGCTTAGCCTTGATATTCACTATTGAAGTACTTCCGATATGCTGAATATCAGTTGCAAAATTGCCAAATATGGCTTTTAACTTTTCTATAGATTGAGCCGCATTTTGTTCCCATGCTTTATCATGATCACACAGTTCCACTGTTCCTCGTTTTAATACAAGCATATTTTGCCTTTCTATACTAAAATGCTGATATTTTCTACAATGTCTTCCGTACTTCCGTTTTTCATTATTAATCAAAAGGTCTGTAGGTGTAGCAGAAGATTTCACGGTTGGTGTTTTTACTATTTTTTCCCGCTTACAGCAAGAATTGTGCTTGTTGTAAAATCCCATAGTTTCTCACCATCATTGTATTGCTTTACCCGCATATCAGACCGCTTGTTTATTAAATCAAACAATGTTGATTTTTCATGCTTCGTTAAAGCATCAGGGGCGATGTTTAACGCTTTTTGCGTGCTTGCCAACACTCCAATTCTATGGCCATTGATCTGCTCAATTGCAATGTCGTCGGGAACAAAGGCATTGTCAGGAGCATAGTCTACTACTGTAAAAAAGTCCACATTGACATCATGAAAACCTGTTTTTTCAAGTTCCTTCGGGTATTCATGCTCATCTATTTCGTATGCTCCAATGTCGTGCTCTTTATCAAAGCTCACTGCTTTACTTCAAGCTTTTTCTAATAAAGCTTTTTCTTCATCGCTTGTGTTATACCAATGATTGTTCTTCACTCCAAGTCTTGAGCGTACAGACAGAACAACAATTTTTCCTCCTGACTTAAGTACACGATATTGCTCACCGAAGAAAGGTTTGTGGGGAATATGTTCAGCGACCGTATGCGAATAACATAAATCAAAGGTATTGTCTGCAAATGGCATTGCGGTAGCATCTCCGTTTACAAATATACAGTCAAGTCCTAGCTGTACAGTTTTTGCCTTTGCGTATTCGATATGACCCGTATCAAGATCAATCCCCGTGATTTGGTATCTGGAATGTATTTCTTGATTTTGTGGCAGAAGACCCCTCCGGCACATCCAACTTCAAGGATGTTCTGACCGCTTTTTACATCGATAGCATTTAGCCATAAAGCCTTGTTGCTATCATTAAAGCGCATTCCTCGGCTATAATATAATTCTTCAGTCGTCTGCACATATTGGGACCATACATTATTCATCTTTAAACCTCATTTTTATAGCGTAACTAATATTTAAATATATTGTATTCTATCCTTAAAATAATTGCAATGATATTGTTAATTATTTACAACAAAATTCAATGGAAAGTGAAGTGTCGCTGATCACACCCATTTTATAACCCCTCGATTTAAAATACTCAAGCACTTCCACTGTTTCAGGGAAAGGCAAACGATCGTTATTGCACCATAATTCGTTATGTAACAGCAACGCTCGCTCGTCAGCATTATCTGCTATACCTTCACCGAAAAGCAAATGGCGATAATACCTTTTGTTAAACTCCTTCTCATCATCAACCGTTTTGTACCAAGGGGTCTTGCCTTCAGCCGCAAGTTGAAAAAGAATCATCATCTTATTATAAGATAATTCAAAGGGCTTTCTGCTCCAAGATTCTATTGTGAGATCTCTCCATTTTTCTTTTTCAGGGTTAAAATAGGTTAATGTCCCATCGCGGTCAAAAAAGATAGCGTTGTATTTCATATAGGCTCACTTTCCGTCAGCTCTGCCGACAAGTAAAATATTTTATAATTTCATATTTCCGTTTTCGCTTAACACATCTCGTAACTCTACCATATTGTACTTCTTCACCGATATAAAAATAATCAATCCTCATCCGGCACAAACTCAACGACATCCTCAATCCTACAATCTAGTACACGGCAAATGCGTTCTAGTGTGGTTGTTACGCCTTTGCCTTTATTCATCTTGGCAATTGTAGATGAGCTCAGATTGGCTTTGTCCCCAATTACTTTTTTGACATATCCCGATCAATTAACGGCTTCCACAATCGTTTTTAGCTAATTGCCAAAATTCAATCATTCCCATAAGATTCTTTGTAGAATATTTTACCACGATAAAATACTGCAAAAAAATAAAGAAGTGTTTTGAAAACATCCGTAAAAATGCAAACCATCATCCATCTTTACACCACCTTACACATTCTTAACAAAGCAAATAACCCGCTCTGCTTCCTCAAAACCGCAACTCTTGTGGAACAGTTCGCTTGCCGTATTCTCAAGCAAACAATCTGACGCAAGCTGCTTTATTCCTTTTTCCTTCGCAAACTTTTCTGCACATGTAATAAACTCCCATGCAATGCCTTGTCCCCGATATTCCGGCATAACATAAATTGCTTCAACAAACACAACAGGCGAAGTATCTGTTCCGTTCACATAATCATTGCGAATTGACACATTCATAAAACCCACAATCTTGTTATTCTGCTGATATAAAAATCCAACTTCCTTTTTTGTTGTCAAAAACCCATCATATGCCTTGAACATTTCATTGAAAGTATGATCTGGAAACAATTTTTGCGATAATTCTACCCATTCTTTTAGATTTGATTTGCCTGCATTTATAATGCCCATTACCGTATATCCTCTCTGTAAACAAAATGCTTTACACCGTCATCCAAGCAACTAAGCAGCTCCTTTGCATTTGTCGGATAAACTGCAATACACTTTAAATACTCTAATGGAATCCAATGAAATTCTATATCAAAGTTCCTGCCTTCCAAATGTTCCTCTGCAGTGAATTTTCCATCAAGCGGTATCTGTGTTTCATCTGCAAGTTCAATTATATAATAAAGACATATTTGATGGCAAGGCTTATCTCCCCATGGGAAGAATATTTGAGCAACCCACTTGATTTCGTTTACCCTAATATCTGCGCCAATTTCCTCTTTAAATTCACGGATTAAAGTTTCTTCATTTGTTTCGCCA
>DAOSDD010000364.1:0-3462 GCA_035362115.1 Clostridiales bacterium
TCGAAATCGTGGTATAGGTAGTATTATATTAGATTATTTAGTGGATTATGCAAAACATGATGAAGTGAAGTATGTTGGTGTTAACCAGATTGAGGTGGAATTAGGCTAATGGGTGAAAAGCTTCCGGATAGACCCCCTTTGTCTGGTACGTTGGCAATTGCGGGAACCCATGTTGAACGAATAATGGTAAATGAAAGTATGACTAAAAGGAAGTACCATAATTGACTAGCACCGCAGAGCGGTTTAGTTCAACATGGCATTGCCGCTTCGGGTTGACTTTATGTGATATGTATTGCGATATTTGTGCCAACTGTGCGTAGTGTAAAATAAGGTTACCTTTTCATTGAAGATATGGTAAAATATATTTAGAAATAATAAAAATGGTGGTGATAGCTATGAATACAGGAAAAGAAATTATTTTAAACTAATTGATGATATTCCTGAGACTAAAGTTGGAGAAGTGATAGATCGTCTTTTATATTTAAAAGGGAAAGAAAGAACAAGTGTTATATTTAGCTCCTAGTGTTATATTTAGCTCCTAGTGTTATATTTAGCTCCTAAGGAGGAAGAGGAAATTTGGAATATCATAAATACGGAAGAAAGAGTATCATCAGAGAAAGTAAATAAGCTTCTAAAAGGTGAACAAAATGAGTAAGATTGCTTATTTAAAAAGTGCATACAAGACATTAGAAGCATACGATGGGGATACCATGAGGATGGTGACGTTATAGTTGCTGCAGGGAAGCCATAAAGGATAGGGTGGTTGTGAGGAGGTATTGTTTATGAAAAGAATATTGAGTGTGCTAATCTGTTTTTGCATATTGCTGCTTGTATTGCTTGTTGGTTGTAAAGTAAAAATATCTATACCTTGTATCTTTAACAAGTCGGCATCTGAAAATACAGTATCTTCTACTACACCAGAGGATGTTGATGAGATAGTACTTCTCAAAGATATAAGAGCAAAAAAAGCAAAATGGTATGGTAACAGGCTTTTATATGTTACAAGAAATGGGCTTTTTAAGTACACACCTTCAGAAGGTTCGATCCTTATTTCGAAAGATATTCCGGAAGCTAAACTTGGATGGTTTGATTTCATTCCTTCTCCGGATAATACAAAGTACATCATGCTTTCAGCCGAATTGTCAGAAAATATTGTTGAAATACGAGATTTTAATGGTGACAAATTGATTTTAAAGCTTGATATTAGTAAATATTGCAAAAGCGCAGGTAAAATCTATCATCATGTAGAGCAAGCAGGTTGGATTGACAATGAGACGATCTTCCTGTCTACAAAAATCCGGCTATTTCTGATTAACATTAAAAATGGCAACGAGGTACAAGTGACCCAGGAATGTACTGCAGTTCTTGAAAAAGCCCAGCCAAATACAGAAGCGCCATATCTTTCATGGGCTTATAACGTGTTTAAGATAGGTGATAAACTCTACTACAATAGTAATCGTGAGCTGTTTGACCCGAAACCAAAGCCAACCAGTATATATTCTGGTGATTGGTCGGCAGAGAGTGAATTAATTAAAAATGCTGAGCTTATGATTGCAGTCGATGATAACAGGTTCGTTTATAGAAGCGAGACGGAGCAGGGAGATTTAAGAACATTTTTATATAACATCCAAACAGGGCAAGCTTCACTTATAACTGATGAGTATATTCTTGATTTGAAAATTTTACGCACAAACGATGGTAAGCTTGCTTTTATGTCAGGGAACATCACCGGAAATAAATTTAAAGGTGTGATATTTGATCCTGTTACTTTGGAAAAACAAGAGTTTGATATAGATAAATACAATATTGAACTAGATCCCACAGATCACAGCAAAGTTTTTGATAAAGATAAAAACCAGTTCGGACGTTTTATAGGAGCAGTAGAAAGGAATGGCGAGTATGTGTTTTTGTACATAATTGACAGTTACTGCATAAACCCTGAAAGGGGATATACAAATAAAATATTATCATATAGCACTATGTCAAAGAAGGGAATTAATATCAAAACCTGTGAGGACATGGACGAAGTATTCATGAGCATAAGCCCATCAGGAGAGTATGTTGCTGTAGAAAAGTACAGAAAGCTAACTGATGATGAATTTTTGCTTGATGTGGTTAAATTAAATGATATAATATCTTATGCTGACTAGCTGACTAAATGAAATTTAAGACAATAAAGGCAAAATTAAGCTCACAAAATAAACTGAACAAAAGAGTTGAGATTATTTTGCTCAAACATTGAAAGTTGGGGAATATAATGTATGACATCACAATTATTGGAGCTGGCCCTGCCGGATCCACATTAGCACATTTATTAGGAAGTAAGTATAAGGTATTGCTGATAGATAGAAGGGATCTTACGAAAGATAATGATTCCTACTTTGAAAAGTGCTGCGGCGGACTAATAGCTCCTGATGCACAGCAAATGCTGGCCAAGCTTGGTCTGGGAGTACCCAAGGAAATACTGGTTGGCCCGCAGCTATTTACCGTAAGAACAATTGATATTCAGAATGACATTGAACGTTATTATCAAAGACATTATATAAACATTGACCGTGAGCTATTTGATAGGTGGCTGGTTTCTATGATGCCTTCTTCAGTTGATACTCGTTTTGGTTCATTGTTTAAGTCATATGATATAAGCGTAAACAATGGAAATATAAGGATTCAGTTCTGCCACAAAGGTAAGGAATATAATGAAGAAACGAAATATTTAGTCGGAGCAGATGGAGCTTTTTCAACTGTACGAAGACAGTTGGTGCCTGATTTATATCAAAGATCCTATATTTCTATTCAGGAATGGTTTCAAGTAAGTGAAAATCAGCCTTATTTTTCAGCAATCTTTGATAAAGATATATCTGATTTTTACTCATGGACAATCCCGAAAGAAAACTATTTAATAATTGGAGCTGCAATTTTACCAAAAGATAATGTAATTAATAAGTTTAATTTACTAAAAGAACGGCTGGCAAAGCGTGGATTTAAATATCAATCAAGTATGAAAAAGAATGGGGCATTTATATTACGGCCTAAAAACCTTAAACAGATATTTATAGGGAAAGGGAATGTTGCATTAATAGGTGAGGCAGCCGGCTGGATAAGTCCTACATCAGCGGAAGGGTTAAGTTATGCTTTCCGAAGTGCAGTGGCTCTAGCCAAAAGTATTGAAAAAAAGCCGGGAAATTTAGTAGGGGAGTATTTTAAAAATACTCAGGATCTAAGAATGAACATTATACAAAAAAATTTAAAGTTACCGTTCATGTATGACTCATTACTTAGAAAAGCTGTTATGAAATCAGGATTATTAAGTATGAATATTTATGAGTAAACTAATAAACTCAGTACGTAAACAATAATTAATAATAAAAAGTCAGTCTAAAAATACGGTGGATGTTTAGAAATATTTGAAATAGTTATAAACATAATATAGTTATAAACATAATTTTGTAAATTAAAATTCAA
>DAOSDD010000365.1:0-372 GCA_035362115.1 Clostridiales bacterium
TAAAAACATTGCAATCCAAGCACCTACTAAACCCGCATTGAGGAAATACACCGCTATGGCGCACACAACAATCCTAATGCCCCAAACACCGATAAATGACGTTATTAAGACATCTTTAGTGTTGCCTGTCCCTCTTAAGAGGCCACCATAGACATAAAATCTTGCAAGGAATATTTGTGAAAACCCTTCGATTCTGAGAACAGTTGAGGCAAGCCTTATTACTTCATTGTCTGTAGTAAATAATCTAACAAACATTCCGGGTATCAATATGAAGAGCAATCCGGCACTCCCCATAAAAATCCTTGCCAGCATATCTGTTTTCTTTACGCTCGACTCTGCAATGTCAGGCTTCCCTGCTCCAAGAAATTGTCC
>DAOSDD010000365.1:382-3459 GCA_035362115.1 Clostridiales bacterium
TTATTGTTGCAATCTGAAATGCTAAACCCGGCAAATATGATACCATTTCTGCCGTTTCTGCCACTGCATGGGCTGCTAGTGATACATTTCCCAAACTCACAACGATTCTTGTAAACGTAAGCATTCCACCTTTGAATATCATTTGCTCGAAGGAGGCCGGAAACCCTATATTCATAATAGACTTCAGCATACCCTTATCAGGTTTTAAATATTTTTTGGGTATAATTGTTTTCTGTATAATACCATAATAAGTGAGTATACCTATTACACACCAAATCCTGCTTATAAGAGTTGAAATTGCAGCACCTTTTATTCCCATATCAAGGCCAGGTATATTTATTTTCCATTTGCTGGAAATATGTATAGATCTAGTGCCATATATAAAGAAAAAGTTTAGTATCAAATGTATAATGTTTTGAATTATATTTATATACATAGGAATTTTTGTATTTCCTATTCCTCTAATTAAACCATACATTAGCGTACTAAAAATAAGACATGGAATACTGTATGAAATAAATTTTATATATGTATCAGCACTATCAATTATGTTTTCATCGGCTCCCATCAGAGTTAAAACCTGACGCCTGAATAAATTAAATATTATAAATGTTATGGTTGAAACAACAAAAGATATGAGAATGGTTTGTCCTATACACCTTTTAACATTCTCGTTATCTTCGGCTCCAACATATCTTGTAACTAAAGCTGTACACCCTATACCAAAAGCGGTAAATATAGTAATTATGGTATCTATGGGCGAATTGCAAATTTGTATGGCAGCAAGCTCATTTGTACCAATCCGCCCTATCATTATTACATCAATGTAGCCTATTATAGTTTGAAGAAACAATTCAAGAAATATAGGATACACTATAAATATAACCGTTCTGTTCAGGTTTTCTGTTTTTGTTATTTGGTTCATTTAACTGTATGCCTTTCAAAATAAGTATAATAAGCATAAAATAAATAGTCTGCTTCCCAATTGTTCTTCAGTCTATTTTTCAGTCTTTTCAACTTTTCCGGGTATGCTTCTGTGCTCCCTGCATCTTTCAAAGTATTCATCAAGCAATTCAAGTTCAAATTCTTTTGCAAAATCCATTGCTGTGTACTCTTCCGTTTCACTAGTGATTAATACTGAACCTAAATGTCCGGGGTCAAATATTTTAACCTTTCTACCATACTTCATCTTAAGATTTTGTAGTTTAGGTCGGTTGTAATCTAAATGGCAAATAATATAATCTAAATTTATAGTATGAGTTACGTAATCATAATAGTTGGTGCTTTTTGCAATTATTTCTCCTACAGGTGAGATAATTGTATTCTCATCATCAGACACACATCCTACAAAATATGATCGGCAGGAATATGCCCAATAATTTTGCATTAATCCTCCATGATATAAGGATGAAAACACTATAAGATCAGGTTTCTGAGGTATGTATTTGAGCCTTAACTCATCAAAATTAAGATCAAAACAAATAGCACAAGCCACTTTGCCAAAATCACATTGTATTACATTTGCATCCGCTCCATATAGGGTTCCATTATTTTCGCTATCATTTATGGTTAAATGATTTTTATTATATATCCCTGCAATATTACCATTTCTGTCAATCATTTGAGTAGAATTTCTTTTTGTTCCATCAGGTAAAAGTCTTGAGGCAGAGTATGCTATATAGCAATTGTTTTCTTTTGCTACATTCATGAAAAAATTCCTTATTTCATATCCTTTTACCTTATTATATTCTATTCTCTTCTCATCGGTAAGACCATAAACTATATCACAACACTCAGGTAATACTATTAAATCCGGCTTATCTGGTAATACCTTATCAAGTTCTTTTTGCCATAAGGCTTTCACGTTTTCTACTAATCCATAAGAACCATCTTCTATCTCATTAGCACTAATTAGGGTCCTACCCAAAGAACTTATTTTTACATATTTTGACATATACGAGCTCCTTCCCTTTTCCATAAAAATCCATTCATAACATAAATAATTATCAGGTTTTCATGTTCTCTATGGCAACTTATGGGATATTTATTAATTATTACACGCCACAAAATTACAATGCAAAATAAAAATCGTACTCATCCCTGCTTATTTTTACAGGAATGCCAAGCCGTACAGACTCTCTGGCCTTAAAAGTGACTAATGATGCTCTTGAACCGTCAAGTTCATTGCATGGTGAAGGTGCATCAAGTAAAATGCAGTCTGCAAAACGGTCAAGCATCCTGTAATGACCTTTATCTACTGAAGGATATCCGGCACTTCCTTTATCAGTAGCAATACGATTTCTTTCCTTTACTTTGTTTATGAATAAATTAGTCCCTTCTCCATCTGTAATATACGGGTATGGATCATTCCAGAAAGGGTAATTCTTTTTATATATACCTTCTATACCTCCAACTCTTAATTGTAGAAAATGATCCATTGCTATAGATGCCCCTTTATGGTATATTTCTATTAGTTCTTTGGTGTGATCAAAGCTTCCTACACCTGTTTCAAAAATAGATGCAATAGATTGATCTTCAAACTGAAGAGTTAAAATTTGATTAACCCGCGCCCATCCTTCAGCATAAACTTTGATTGGTTCCTTTTTTGTTATATAACAAGCTAAATCTATAAAATGGCATAATTCTCCTATTATTGAGCCTTCGCCAATCATTTCATCAAGGGCATAAGGTTTAAATGACATTAAATCATCATTAATTCTCATCATAACCATAGTTGCTTCTTCTTCACGTAGAAACTGATGGTTACCTTCATTTCTTTTAAATCTCCATGGAGCATCAACCGGATTTGCTTTGTGATCTTCATATATTTTAATTGCATCTTCTATTGCGGGCGCACATCTCCTGTTAAAACCGACAACAAGCTTAACTCCTGTCTGCCTTACAATTTTCATAATTCTATAGGATTCTTCTACTGATGTACTCATAGGCTTCTCTACATAAATATGCTTCTCTGCCTCTGCTGCATCCTTTATTATTTTTTCTCTTATATTATGAGTTGTGAGGATCATTACTCCATCTACTTCAGAGTCTATTAATATTTCTCTGTAATCAGAAGT
>DAOSDD010000366.1:0-3447 GCA_035362115.1 Clostridiales bacterium
TTATGAGTACCTGGAAAATTTTCAGACTTCAGCATAATAGCTTATAAAATTATTTGCTCTATACAGTAACCCATATTTAGCCTTGCCTTGTTATGCTTTTTTGCCGATATAATATCGTTTATAATATCATTTTTCATCTGTTTATAAAGTATCTTCTTCCATTTTCTCATATATCTGTTTTCAATTTTCAAGGATCATCACTGCTCTTTTCTTGTCCAATCATTTTATTACCGTTTATCATCAGTTTTCATTACTTATTTGACACTACCAAAAATAGTACCGGTAATATATATATTTCCCTGCCGGTACTATATGTATGAATATATGCTTGAGTTTGATGCATTTGATATATTACATTATAATCGGTTCTTCATAGATTTGGCATTTTCGTTTATACATATACCCTGCAAAGTCCGCCTCATATCCCTCTAGTACTAAATCCCCTAATATTATCTTATCAATTTTCTTGACAAAGGCATGTTCTTTCCCACCGATGCCAAAAGTCGTTACTATTTCTTCTTTTCCGGTAAACCTAATATCAATATCATCTACACAATTTTGTGAAATTACTGAATTAGAAGCTCCTATATCTATCACGATATTCTCAATTATCTTCCTCTTACCATCTTGTACAAGTTCTATGGTAGTAAAAAGCAATCCATCCCTATATTCGACTTTCATTTCTTATACTCTCCTTAATCCCATTCTATTTCTTAACCTTATAATAACTTCTTCTTTTGAAGTATGATATACCAACTCGTCACCTTTGGAAGATAAAAGTTACTTTGTTGCTTTTGATTCATCTACAGTTTTGATAACAGCCACATCACATACTTTCTACTTATCTTCTTCTATGCAAGATTCTAAAATTTTGATTTTGACAAACTATTCGGAAATAGCTCTCTAACTTCTTCCCATTTCATTCATTTCACTCCCCTTTTAATATTATTATATATTATAGCACTAAAAAGCATTACATTCAGTGTTTTCTTTTGGATATAATGTGAAGAAAAAGCTTCACATTTTGAGTTTATAATTATAAATTGCCAGCTTAATTTAAACAGTAAAAACAGTTAATAAACAAGCAATTAAAGACAAAGCTGCCTCACCATAATTTTTTAGCTTTATATAAATAATAATAGATAAAAATAATACAACTATCACAGTAACACCCATCATTGCTTGTGTGTTATTAATTACTAAATATATTACTCAAAATAGTAAACTACTAAAAACCACAATAAATGTCGGTACAAGTTTATCTATAGCTTTTATTGTGTTGCCTAGGGATTTAGCGGTCCCAAAAAACATCTTTGAACTTTTCCATTTTTTCTTGATACTTATTTATCCCATCTTTCTAATTAAATCTGAAGTCTAACAGTTGGCACTCGAGGCATGTTTATGCTCACAGGTCAGCTGAAAATCTAGATAACTTTTATCTTAGTTTCTAGATGAGCGACTTAGTTAGCAAAAGTGTTTGGTATATTATTAGAACTTTTCGATTTCAGAATTATGACCTTATCCGATTCCTCACACGACTTCTTCCTGAATTTCACGCTTGGTGGCTTATATCAGGAATTACAATACTGCCTATTGATCGTATGAGGTCTCCCATGTTCCATTTTCAGCTTTCATAGCATTCCGCTTCCCATACGCCGAAGAGTTCTTAAGTAGGTGCTTCCGGACTCTTCCCGCCTTCCATGGCCTTCGCCAGCACTCAAGTGGTTCAGCTCTCTTTTGCCCCTTTCGGATAACATTCCCCCAACATCGGCTCATACATCATAATAGCATGATTTTCCGTAATAAATTCATCTGCAATTTTGTTATCGTTATCATCCAAAACAATTCGCCTTATAACATTATGGCGCATGTAATCACCCCACCATTCTTGTCTTATCAAATGCTCGCTCTCATAAACTTTGTATTTACATAAACAAGGTTGTTCACATCTCCATTCGCCTTCTAAATCATTTTCTCCTACCCTGATATTAAGTTGATATTCATGTGGAGTATTATTTTTAATTTGTAAATCTATGTAATTATAAACAATCGTTGCACCACTTCCAAATGGCTGAATTCGATTTGCATCAGGGAAAACATCGTGTGTATGCCGCCAACGTTCCGTAACTGTTAATGGCGTGTGAAGAGTCATCCAATAAATGAGATTTGAAAGCTGACATAAACCGCCGCCTACTCCTGCAGAAAATGACCCATTTGTCAAAACCATTCCTTTCAAAAAGCCCTTTGCCTTCGTCGGTTTTCCAACCAAACGCCAAAATGAAAAGGTTTCTCCTGATTTTAGTATTATCCTATTAAGCTTTCCACAAGCTAACTTTAAGTTAGTTACTTTATTCTCTTGCAGCCACATATCAACATTTCTCAATTGCCTGTATAATGGCGTTTTATGAGACGACACTATATAAGGAAGTTCAACCTCCTTAAAAGTAGAGGCATATCTAACCGATAGATTAAATATCCACCTAAAATATCTTCTCCAAGTGAAGTACAATTTCCCGAGGAACATTCGAATATTTGAACGGAGAATAGGCCTACTAGTTTTAAAATGATAGTCTAGAGCCAGAATTATCCCCTCCCTTCCCTACCTTTGCAGATATGTCATATAACGACTAGCACTCAAGATGTGCCTAAGCTTACAAGTCAGACGGAAACCTTAGATAGCTCTTATCTTGGTTTCTGGCTGACCGACTCAGTTAGCGAAGGCATGTGATATGCTATATAGAACTCTGGTTTCAGGAACCATTATTCCTGGGCTCAGGTCTTGCACATCTTAATTTGAGTGCATTGTTAGGCAGAGTATCGATAAATCCAGTCGCACAGTGCTCGGGATAAAATATGGGTTTACAATGTTAGTGTGAACAACATCTTTTGGGCAATAGCTCATTTCACAATAATATTTTACAAAGGAAAACAAATATTAAAATTATATATCGGTAGTTTTTAAGACTGTTCTTGTTTATCCTGCATTATTTTCGGTACAAGATTTAGAATAAAATCTCTAATTACTTTTGCGCTATTTAAAGCCTGCAAAATATCCCGTTCTTCTAGCATCATTTCCATTGGATACCTCGGCTGAACACCGTAAGCTGTTAAGTCTGAGCAATGATCAGCTATTTCTGTAAATGTATCAGACATGTCTGCACAGAGTTTGCACAATTCGTCCAAATCATGTGTCTTAGCAGGATTCTTTCCGTTTAAAACCAGATATCCTTTAAGATACTTTTCGGCAGATTGTTGACAATGGTAACATATAATTTCCAAAGGAACAGGGTGCATATTTAGGAGGAACTCTGCACTGTGCAGATCCATTCCAGCAAGTCTTTGCCATTCTTGAGCTTGATATAGGTTATCCATACAGCACCACCCCCTCTTTTGCTATTTGCCGTTCAATAGTGGGGTTGGATTTTCGTTTATTAAACTTATTTTCTT
>DAOSDD010000367.1:0-3427 GCA_035362115.1 Clostridiales bacterium
AATACAACACCTGCTCCTGCAAGTTTACTAAAGGGATATTTGCAATCCGGCTGGCATGGATTTACTACTGCACAGGCATCAGGCAGTGTTTCGCCACATTCATGATGATCTGTTATTATCATATCTACATTGTTTGCTTTTGCATAAGCTGCCTCATAGACAGCAGTAATACCACAATCTATAGTTAATATTAAACTGGAACCCTGCTTTATTAAAACCTCCAAAGCATCTTTCGAAACTCCATATCCCTCTTCAAGTCTGTCAGGTATATAGAAGGTTGCATCAGCTCCCAAGCTTTGTAAAAAGTCGTATAGGATTGCAATACCTGTAACCCCATCCACATCATAATCACCGTATAGGGTTATTTTCTCTTTTTTATCTATCGCCCTTATTATCCTTTCAACAGCCTTTTCCATATCCTTCATCAGAAAAGGATCATGAAAGAACTTAAGAACAGGATTAAGAAAGGCTTTAATATATTCCTCATCTTTCATACCCCGGCCAAACAGTACTTTGGCAATTAATCTTGAAACTCCGGTTTCATTTGCCAGCTTGTCAATATCTTTTTCATCAATTTCATTATGGACCCAAATTTTCTCATTTAACATGGCATCACGTCACATCACATCACATCACCCGTAAAATATTTTGTTAAACGACATAGCTTGTCTTTTAACCATTGATTCAATTATAGATTATTTGCTTGTATAGTTCAAACAAATAATTATCTATATAGGGTGCATACTTAAAAAACCAGTAATGCCACATTTTGCAGTGTATACAGAAAATACACCCGTATCCTAATATTTTAATTGACAGAAGTTAAGAATATAATATAAAATGATTTCTGTTGGAATTAGCTATAAACAGCTAAAAACAGTTAAAAGAGCTGAAAGAAGCAAGGCAGACTAAAAAAATAACTAAAGGAAAACTGATACTCTTTTTAGAGTAAATTGATGTGTTTATAATAGCGACATGTATAGAATAAAGAGAGAGGATAATTAATGGAGAGTTTGAAATTGAAAATTAAAGATGAGGTATCAAAGAGAAAAACCTTTGCAATTATATCTCATCCTGACGCAGGTAAAACTACGCTTACTGAAAAGCTACTATTATATGGTGGTGCAATAAGGCTTGCAGGTACAGTAAAATCCAGGAAAGCAAGTAAATATGCTTCATCAGATTGGATGGAAATTGAAAAACAAAGAGGTATTTCTGTAACCTCCAGTGTATTGCAATTTAAATATAACGGATACTGTGTTAATTTACTGGATACTCCCGGGCACCAGGATTTTAGTGAAGACACGTACAGAACACTTATGGCGGCAGATAGTGCAGTTATGTTAATAGATGGTGCAAGGGGTGTTGAGGAGCAAACCATAAAGCTTTTTCATGTTTGTAAAATGAGAGGTATACCCATTTTTACATTTGTAAACAAAATGGATAGGGCAAGCAAAGATCCCCTGGAATTAATGGAAGAAATTGAGAACGTCCTTGATATACGTTCCTGCCCAATGAACTGGCCCATTGGAATTCATGGTGATTTTAAAGGGGTATATAACAGGCAGCTTGGACAAGTAGAACTTTTTACAGGGGGAAATCATGGCAGGACTGCTGTTGTTTCTACCATAGAAAATATGGATGATTACACTCTTGGTCAGCAGCTTGGCAGTTATTACTATGATAGGCTGAAGGATGAAATAAACTTGCTTAACGAAGCCGGTGACGGGTTTGATAAGGAAAAAATAATGAAGGGTGAGCTTTCACCTATGTTTTTTGGTAGTGCAATGACAAATTTCGGTGTACAACCCTTCCTTGAAGAATTTCTACAACTGGCTCCTTCCCCGGGTATGAGAAATTTATCTGCCGGTGGTGTACTGCCCGATAGCGAAAAATTTACTGGGTTTGTTTTTAAAATACAAGCTAATATGAACCCGGCTCATAGAGATAGAATAGCTTTTATAAGGATATGTTCAGGACGCTTTACCCGCGGTATGCCGGTTTATCACGTGCAAGGTGAAAAAGAGGTTAAACTGGCTCAGCCTCAACAATTTATGGCACAAGATCGTATTATGGTAGAAGAAGCTTATGCCGGTGATATTATTGGTATATATGATCCAGGTATTTTCAGTATAGGAGATACCCTTTCAGAAGATGCTGATGTCAAATTTGAGAGAATACCTATTTTCCCTGCTGAACATTTTGCCAGAGTCACAGCAAAGGATTCAATGAAACGCAAGCAGTTTATAAAAGGGATATCACAGCTTTCAGAAGAGGGTGCTATTCAAGTCTTTAAAGAACCGGATATAGGCGTTGAAGAACTTGTTATTGGAGCTGTAGGAGAATTACAATTCGATGTATTGGAATATAGGCTCAAATATGAATATGGTGTAGACATCAGAATGCAGCGTCTTCCCTTAAGGTACGCCCGCTGGATTGACGGAAGTATAGATAACCTGGCAAAATTAAACCTGACAAGTTCTACTCTGATCGTGGAAGATAAATTAGAGCGTCTTGTGTTATTATTTGAAAACGAGTGGTCTATAAGGTGGGCACAGGAGAGAAACAAGATTTTAAAATTGAAAGATATTGCTGCTTAAAATTCAGATAACCCGCAACTCTTAAATGTTGCGGGTTATCTTTTCATTTATAATATTTGATATATAATATGATTGTTCCCCAGAAAGCCGTTTTACGGCTTTTCACTGCAGGATTATCTGCAGTGAGTTGCAATTTCGTTGCAACCTGGTGCAATCTAATATGGTTATCCAGCCTTCTTTAAGAAGGCTGATGAAATCCGATGTGCCTTAAATTTCATCTGAAAGTCATTTCATGACTTTCAGGGTGATAACCATAATATACAATATTTAACTTTACATTATAGATATTGTATCTGATAACGAAATTTCTTGGAGCTGTACTTAGATTATGATGCAATTTACAGTACAATTTTTTTCAAAGCTTCTGCATCTTCAATAAACTGTTCAGGCGCATCGCCCTTAACAAACTCAATCATACAGTACCTTGTACCTTCTACACCTTTAATTATTTCCATATACTTCAACCATTTTTCGATTCCAGCTTCAAGAACCATCTTATTACCGGATTCCCAATAGTAAGTGTGTATGTTACTCAGCCATGGAGTTATTTTTTTCAGCCCCTCTATACGCTCTTCTTCTCCAATATTCAGAGGTGGTTGCCAATAGGAAAGCATGTTCTTATGGTTAACCTCTGTTAAAAGTCTGTAAGCTGATTCTGAAGTATCGGTAAGAGTATTGTTATGATATTCATATGCCACAGTAACTCCTTCTTTTAGTGCCATATCAGCTATTCTTCTTGATTCATTTATTACCAGGTCCCACCATGCCCGGTCAGCCTTATCTGAACCTCTATTCCCTGCCCATACCCTTATAATGGGAGCTTTTAG
>DAOSDD010000368.1:0-3416 GCA_035362115.1 Clostridiales bacterium
TACTTCCATTCTCAAAAACTTCAATCTTCTCGATAAGCCTCTCCAGCAATTCACTAGTCAGCTTTTTGGGCTGTGTAAGGTTCTTGATTGTTTTTAATAAATCATTGACCCCATCTCTATTCTTATCTTCTTGTTGTTTTATATTGTTGAGCTCTTTACATCTGTATACAAGAATATCTCTTTCTTTAGAAAATTCCTTGTTCAAATTTATGAAATCTTCTTCGCTAATCGTTCCTTTAACTTTATCCCTATAAAGGCTTTTAATGACGCTTCCTATATCTGCTATTTCTTTTTTAAGCTGTCTTATTTCCTTTTCAATTTCGTTTCCCTTATTGCAAAAGCTATCAATACTAATGTCTTCGGAAATACTTCTTATATTGATTACTGCCTTTATTATGGAATTAATATCTACTAAAATAGCAGCTTCTATGTCAACAACTTTTACTGAATGTCTGGTACAGTATTTAGAGGTATACCTTTTATATTTTGAACATATTAAATATTCTATATCTTTTTTAGTTTTAGTAAAAGTCATGTATTCTCCACAATCACCACAAAACACAAATCCTGATAACGGCTTATTTGTTTTTTTACTTAATACTAACCCACTGCTTTTTCTATACATCATTGCTTGAACAAGATCGAAGTCCTCCTGTGAAATGACTGGTTCATGAGTATTTTCAACTACAATCCAATCTCTTCTATCAACAACTCGAAGTTTTTTTATCTTGTAACTTACTTTTCGATACTTGCCCTGTGCTAAATTACCTGTATATGTCATATTTGTTAGAATAGCTTTGATAGTGCTATGTGACCATAGTTCATTTTTTATCCTGCTATTAACATAATTACTGTTAGTAGCTTTATAAGTTGCCGGGTTAGGAATCTTTTCATTATTTAAGGTATGTGCAATTTGTGATAAACCGATACCTTCAATATACATTTTAAATATTCTTTTGACCACTGAAGCAACTACATTATCAATGATAAGCTTATTTCTATCAGCAGTATCCTTTTTATATCCGTATGGGGCAAATGCACCTATGAACTCTCCTGCTGCTGCTTTTGACCTAAACACGGTTATAACCTTTTTACTTATATCTTTTGCATACATATCGTTGATAACTGACTTGAAAGGACTCATATCATTATTGCTGTTTTCGCTAAAAGTATCAACCCCATCATTTACAGCTATGAATCTTATATTTTTTTCCGGGAAGAATTTTTCCAAATATAGTCCGGTTTCAATATAGTCTCTTCCAAGCCTTGATAAATCTTTTACTAATACAAGATTAACCTTACCAGCTTCAATATCACAGATTAACCTTTTAAAATCAGGTCTGTCAAAGCTCGTGCCTGAATACCCGTCATCAGCATAAATGTCAAAAATATTCCAGCCTTTTTCAATTACATATAAAGACAAAAAATCTGCTTGATTCTTAATACTTTCTGATTGCCTATTACCGTTACTATTTTCGTCCTCTCTTGAGAGTCTACAGTATAGTCCTGCATTATATATTTCCATCATTGTGTTAACTCCTCCCATTTTCCTTTAAGAAGTTAACACTTCCTGTTAATAATTTGCTGAACGTACTCTTTAACTATTTCCTCGAGTGTCTTTTCGCCGGTAAACTCGTGAGACACTTCTATTTTGTGACATACTTCTATCAAATTTTTAGACATAATGATCCCTTCGCACAAACATTCTAGTAATTTATATGAACCGGACTGCTTGTATAATGCTTTATGCGAAGAAATAATTATTGAACACCTCGTATTCTATTGGGTGTACATTTTATTTCTGTCACACATTTTGTAAAGTTTCTGTCTGATTTACAATAAAGGCAAGAACTTCACATATGTGAATATCCTACCAGTAAAAAAGGGCATAAATATCCAATTTACGCATCCGGTATTTTCCAAGTATCTTTAATTATATATTAAGCTGCATATATCACTTTGGTAACATCATTCCATTTATTACTTTCGTGCTTGGTACGAAGGGCTGCTATATACTGTCCTCCATTAATACTCCATCTCATGCCCGATTGCTTCATGCGTTGCTGTATAACCATTTTATTACCGCTTTCTATAGCCCCGCTTCCTATATAATAACCCTTCTCTTTGTAATACTTATAATCTATACGTCCTCGGTTGTTTGTAAAATAGGTATATAAGTTCACTACTCCATCTGGAATTTTCTCTGGTTTTTTCACTTCTATATACTTTATGGCCTCATCAATCCTACCTGTAGTAATGGCATCAAGCACATCTTTAACCCACTTCTTTCGGCCTGCCTCATCTTCAGTATATAACAATTTTGAATAATTGTATGTGTTCTCGCTTAGATGATAAAAATCTAGTATTTGCACCGCATCAGGAAATAACTCCTCACACATGTTCCATATCCATGCTGCACCATCCCCTATTACGACTAACTCAGCTATCTTTCCATACCCTGCCCTTGCTGCTGCTGCAAATAGCACTTTTTTAAATTCGTTTATTCCCCCGAAATACGATACGTATTCCTTCTTTGTTATAATATGACTATCCTTCCCTTTCTTTATGACATCCTTATCACAAAATACGAGCCCCAGTTTCATTTCTTTCCATGTAGAACCATTCTCATCTTCTACACGAGTATTCACCTGAAGACCATCTGTCATAATATAAAGTCTTGCTTCTTTCCGATAACGCGGAAGCTCTTGCGGAATAGATTCCTCCGGCTTATCCCATGCCTCTTTTGCTTCATGTATTTCTTTATTAAATACTTCCTTACCAATTTCCTCAGACACCGTTTCAATAAGACTTGCACTTACTTCCACACCAGTTAGTTTATTTAAAACTTCTGTCCCCCGTTCAAAAGGAAGTAATTGCCCTATATATGCCAACCTTTCGGTCATCCCTTTGGTTATTCTATGTTCCCCATATATTCCTATCTCCTTATCAATAATTCCATATCCTTTATGGCATCTGCGGCAAAAAACTGTATCTCTTTTAATAGGCATATACCCATAGATCGATTGTATACGTGTTAAACTGCTTTCTTTAACTTTTACGAGCTTTTTACCACAATCGCAATATTCATCTATTTCCTCAAGTTCCAGATTACTAAAATATTCACCTGCCATTATAAGCCCTATATCCTTAAATTGAGCAAACATAATTCCTAATAGATTTTCCATGCTTTTGATAGTAAGGCTCCCTTGTGCTTCCATTCCTTCTACTTTTAGTGAAAATTCCCTTAATATACATTCGGCTTTTTCAACACCATATGATAAAATATCCTTAGTGTTTTTTATCATTGTCTAAGACCCCCTTTTTTTTCTTAAGGGTATCTTAGACTTTTTTCTTTCCTTTTTTCAATGGAAATGTATGCCTTGGATAATTATTCTTCACTTAAATAATGTACACCC
>DAOSDD010000369.1:0-3401 GCA_035362115.1 Clostridiales bacterium
TATAACCTTTGCATTTTTCAGCATTGTTTCTATTTGAACAATTTTTGTCTCTACATATGCCTGCTCATTCTTAGCTTCATCATATTCGGAATTCTCCGATATATCTCCAAATGATAGAGCTTGCTTTATTCGTTCTGCAATTTCCCTTCTTTTTGTTATCTTTAAAAATTCAAGCTCCTTTTCAAGTTTCTCCAAGCCCTCATAAGTTAATATAACTTCTTTGCCTGTCATAAGAAGACTCTCCTTTACTAATTGATTTTGTGTGTTGATAATATATGCATTAAAGCCTTATTTATTCCGTTTTCAGTATTTAACAGTATATAAACATAAACAGCACTGATAATATAAACAGTGCCTTTGTCAAAATCCCCCAGCTTTTCTATAACTTTTTTAATTTTATCCAAGTTCTGTGTTAATTTCATTTAATTATAAAATACAAAGTCTATATTGTCAAGAAGTTTACCTGGCTTGGGTACATTTATCAAGTCTGAAGAAATATATTCAAGAAGCTGGCTTTATGTCTATGGTATTAAAGCCGGTAAAGCCCTTAATATAATATCCATCACTCTTAAAGCGTTTTGCCATTTCCTCCTGAACCCATCCGGTACGGAACCCTGTTAATATTTCTGCTGCTACGGCGGAAGTGAACTGCTCAGGTATTAATTCCCGAAATTTATCAGGAATAGCTTTAGAAATATTCGTTACAATACCTTCTATCAGTGGATTTTTTAATCCTGGTTTTTTAAAGGAAATATTCAAGTGGGTAAAACTGTTATTTACTATTACAGTTTCTGCCTTTAACTTGGAGCAAGTTACAAGATTTTGCACACAACTTTCTACGCAACCATAATTTAATATTATATCTGCGTTTCTTAAAGCATTATATGCTCCGCCGCCCAAGTTGCAAGCTAAATTTACAGCAAGCCCTGTGGCTGCATAAATATCTTCAAGTTCATTTTTCAGCCATATAACATCTTCATCATATAACAACACAGTCAAATATTTAATCACAAGAGAAAGCTTTCTTATAGTTTTTAGAACTTCCTCCTTATCTTCTACATCACCAATTATTACAACATCTGATTGTCTTATATCAATTTTCAGATCATTACAAATTTTTTTAAGTATATCCAGAGTCAGGGCACGGAAAAGAACCTTCCCAGGATACATTATTTCTTTTTTGCTGCGATTATGGGATGTCTGTTTTACCTGTGCTGTCTGGAATTTATAAGTTTCTTGCAAAACCTGTATTTCAAAACCGGGTATTGCAAATAGTTTATTTGAAAAATAACACCTGTCTGTTTCTTTTTCAAAGCATAAACTGCCGATTTTCTCTAAAATACTATTTTTAATGTCAGCTGCTCTGTCTTTACCTTTCCAACTGTAAAAATCAGGTTCTAAAACATAATATGGCAATTCAGTTAAAAATATGTTCCCATTACTACTTGATTCTATATCCATGAGGCTTTTGTTAATATACTCAGTAATCCTCTTTTTGTAAAATTTTTTATCTAATAAATATGAAATCCTGCTTTGCAAAACACCTGCTCTTCCTTCGTTACGCTGTCCGGCTGCAACTAATAAAATATTATTCATGCATAATCCTCCGCCAGAATATTTATCAATACTACAAGCACCATATAGTATTACTATTCATGGAAATGAAGATTATGCATTTAAATCAAAGGCTTATTTATACATTAGAAAGCTTATCTATACATTAATTGTACTGTAATTAGGAGCTTCCTTTGTAATAAATATATTATGTGGATGGCTTTCTTTAAGTCCTGCATTAGTTATTCGTATAAACTTTGAATTGGTTTTCAGTTCTTCAATTGTTCCTGTACCACAATAACCCATCCCATGTTTTAAACCTTCTATAAGCTGGAATATTGTATCGGAAATGGGTCCTTTATAGGGAACTCTACCTTCAACTCCTTCAGGAACCAGTTTGTTTGCATCCTCCTGGAAATACCTGTCCTTGCTGCCTTTCTGCATAGCGCCTAGAGAACCCATACCCCTGTATACCTTAAACCGTCTCCCCTGGTAAATTTCCGATTCTCCCGGGCTTTCTTCAGTACCTGCAAACATGTTGCCGAGCATTACTGTATCAGCGCCTGCAGCAATGGCTTTAACAACATCTCCTGAATACTTGATACCACCATCAGCAATTATTGGTATTCCATACTGTTTTGCAACACTTGAACAGTCATATATAGCTGTTATTTGAGGTACTCCTATTCCCGCAACCACTCTAGTTGTACATATAGAACCCGGCCCAATACCTACCTTTACGGCATCTGCACCTGCTTCTATTAAATCTCTTGTTCCTTCCGCAGTAGCAACATTGCCTGCAATAACAGGAATATGGGGATATTTTTCTTTAATAAGTTTTATGCCATTGATAATATTTGCAGAATGCCCATGAGCTGAATCTATAACTATTACATCAACTTTTGCATATATCAGGGCTTCTACTCTTTCCATCATATCTCTTGTAATTCCTACGGCCGCTCCGGCAAGCAGTCTTCCATTAGAGTCTTTTGCGGAATTTGGATATTGGATGGCTTTTTCTATATCCTTTATTGTAATTAATCCCTTAAGATAACCATTTTTATCAACTATAGGCAGTTTTTCTATTTTATGCTTTCTTAAAATCTCTTTTGCCTCAGTTAATGTTGTCCCCTCTGGTGCAGTAATTAGATTTTCCTTTGTCATAGCTTCACTGATTTTTTTACTGTAGTCTGTCTCAAATCTTAAGTCCCTGTTTGTTAAGATACCAACAAGCTTACCGTTCTCGGTTATTGGAACCCCTGATATTCTATATTTCTCCATTAATTCCAAAGCATCATAAATAAAGTGGTTTGGGGATAAATAAAAAGGGTCTACAATAACCCCGTGTTCAGACCTCTTTACCTTATCTACTTCTGTTGCCTGTTCATTAATACTCATGTTTTTGTGAATTATACCGATTCCACCTTCTCTAGCTATGGCAATAGCAAGTCTGGATTCAGTTACAGTATCCATAGCAGCACTTAACAAAGGCATATTCAACTTAATACCCCTTGTAAGAAAAGTTGAAGTATCTATATCTTTGGGTAGTATCTCTGATTTTTGCGGTACTAACAATACATCGTCGAAAGTAAGTCCTTCTTTTTCAAATCTATCATTCATATGCATTCCTCCTCTAACCCTTGCGGGGCGTAATAAATTAAACCGGACAAAAATATTAGGATATATTATACTAGAGAAGGACCAATGCGTCAAGGAATTAAATCAATTCTTGCCATATTTCCCTTCAAATACAGAAAATGCACCTAATACACGGCAATACATTCCCTTATTCCTCTATCAACTCACTTATAGGTGCTCCGGGCGGTACTATAGGAAAAACTTTCTCG
>DAOSDD010000370.1:0-3375 GCA_035362115.1 Clostridiales bacterium
ACAAATAATAGATTATCCAAAGTGTATTAGGGTTGTATATTACGTAAACATCGAAAGTTTGGGGGTTAAATCATTATACTTTGAAATCCAATACTGCCATTTACTCGTTCCAATGCGTGCGAAAGCCATTAGGCCTCCTGCATTAGGGCATGCACCTGCAACATCCATACAGCAGGTTTGATAAACTTGATGCCGCATTCGAACTTCGCAATGACAAAGAATCTGCAACCTCTTGTATCATAATGCAGCTCATGGCTGTTCTTCTTGCGGTCTGCTTTTACAACTTGTAATTTTCGAGCAGACTCCCGGGTTGCAACGATGTTGCAACTCCCCGCAGGTTATCCTGCAGGAAAAAGCCGTGATACGGCTTTCTGGGAAGCAATCATATTATGTGTCAAAAAACTAAATGCACCCGTAAATGGCTCATATTTTTATTTTATAAACTTATTAAACTACTTATTAACTATTTATTAACTACTTATTTACGCGATATAAGCACCTGCATGCCGGAGCCGATTGAGTCTAAATCATCAATTTTATTTTCTCTTATAATATCATCAATTGTAGTTCTGTATTTCTTGGCAATATTCCATAGGGAATCTTCTTCCTGTACAAAATACAAAGTTATGCTTGGTCTTAACTGCCTTACTCTTCCTTCACCGGTAGGATTTTCTAAAACTTTTTCTATAAAGGATACTTCTACTGTATCATAAAACCTTGAAGCAATACCAATTACCAATCTAATTTCAACCTCCCTATGAGACAACATGTTGTAGTTACTATGCTCTATTTCAAGGTTGACTTCGCATGCCATCCCAGGTTTTACTCCCTGTACTTCCACCGTCTGTTTAAAAGGAATATCCTGATTCCAACAAAAAATAGGCTGTTCAGGAGAATTTGAATAGTAAAGTATATGGTTGTTAACAATACCTTCTATGCAAATTCTGTTTTCTCCTACCTCATATTCTGATAAAACAGGTCTGCTAAACACGTTAAATATTTCTATTATTTCAGGATAATCATTTTCTGCTGTTAAAGTCTCTTTTAGTACAGCCTGGCTCCTATTTCCGACTACAAACTCTTCCATACTTACTTTTGTCTTTTCAAGACTTAAATCCATCCTTAATCCATATGCATCGGCAATCACATCGATATCTTCTTTAGCACTTCCCAAAATCCATATCTTAATTTGGATTTCCCCATTCATAAATCTGAATTCACCATCTTCATCTTCCAATGGTTCAAAACTATAATTTTGAATATCATAGTCTGAATGAATGTCTGATTCTTCATTTATTCCTGGCAAGTCAAGAACATGAGTAAAAGGGATTTCATGTTCCATAAACCTTATACTTTCTTCTTTATCATCCCCGGCATATAGAGTTTGAATATTGGCATCTCCCTTTAGAATTATTTTATTATCAGTTATTTTGCATTCTATATCAGTAATCTTTATATCATTCCTTAATATTTCCCTTATGGAAGGATTGCCGGAAGGAACCTCAAAAGACTCTTTAACGGTGCAAATATCCTGACTTGTACCAATAAATTTATTAATACTAACACTATTTCTCAAAATTTGTATATCTTCATTATCTTCAATATCGTTTATAAAGTAATATTCATTTTCTTCTGTTATATTGCTTTTTACTCTAAGTATCGACTTTACATTAACTTTTCTTCCGTTCACAATCTGGCAATCAACATGCTCTACATCGCATTTAACCCTGCCTTCCATTCCTTTGCCGACATCCGGTACATCCATGCTATGTTCAAAGTCTGTATTTATGTTTAGAGCTATAATATTCTGTCCAGGGTTATCTTCAACATAAAGGATTTTATACCGGATAACTCCATCCATTGATATATTTCCGTCATCAACTGTAATATTTGGAATATAAGCATCCCCGTCAGCAAACAAAATTCTTCCGATATCAGGCTTTGTATCAGGCACAATAATATCATTTTCAATAATTATTTGCACACTTTCACGGCTTGCAACTCGATTTTCCTTTATTATTTCCCTAACCAAATTAAGTGACATCCTAATCCACCTCTACTTATAAGAATATTTTAACAAAAATCTTACTATGTAATATATATTGTTAAGACTAAGAAAATATTACAAAACATCCGGCTGAAAGCCCATGACTTTATTTAATGAGGTGAGATACGGGAATTGAGAAATGAGAAACCGGATGTAAAAAACAGATACGGCATCTGTTTCGTAAATGCAGAATGCCAGTTTATGTATACAAAAAAGCAACCGGATTTAACTTACGGTTGCTCATTTGTATACATAAGTCAAAATTATTTCACTTCTTTTGGTAGTTAACTGTTGACCTTACCTAATCTGATATTAGCTGACCTGGATTCTACGGTTATTCTTACAAACAACAAGCTCAACAGCATTTGTCAAAACATCAGTATAGCTATAGGAAACTCTTCTGGTCATTTCATATTCATTTTCAAACCTGATAGTGAAAATACTTGGGTAGGTATTTTCAATAACACCCTCTCTTATAAAAATCTTCTTCCTTCCCTTATTTGATTTTAATTGCACTCTTTCACCAATACAGGTTTCAATGTTTCTCTTTATCTGAACAAGATCACTTTTTTCAGCCATCACATCACCTCATCATTAGTTTGTTAATATTATATCATATTAGATGGCAATTGTCAAAGGAAAATTAAATATTATAACAATTTACAATAGCTTATGTCAAGTACTATATACGCACAAAATTAGTAAATAAACATAAATAAATTTAAAATAATAGGGTTATTCGCCGCAAAATCGCCTTTCTAGCTATTATACGGTTCTTTAGGATAACCATTTCTAAATTTACCTCTTGTTTGAAGGCCACCTATACCCTTCAACCCGGTTATTGTATTGTTTATTACATCCATGGGCATTATCACCCTATCTACAGATGTAAATGCAAGTTTTTCAGTTACCATAACCGGATCAAGAGCATGTATAAGAACTCTATGGGGCGCGCTAGCAAAATTAGCTCCTGCTTTTAATATACCATCATACATAGACTGGCAGGCCCCTGCAAAAATAACCAGCCCATCCATATCAAGATTAAATTTTCTTGCTTCTTTTACAGCTTCTATAAAGTGTCTCGAATTAATATAACTATTTATGTTGGAGTAATTTTTCTGATCTTTCGAAATACCATCATGACCTGTTAAAACAAGAATATCAGGCCTGTGTTCTTGAAGAAGCCTATACACATAAGAGGGCTGTTCTCTTTCTGTAACATGCTTTCCGATAGCATCTATCCCGCGTTTTTTGTATTCTTTCATACAAGTCTCAAGATAATCTTGATCCCCATCTAAATGCAGTACTTTTCCCGGTCTTTTAAAGCC
>DAOSDD010000371.1:0-3366 GCA_035362115.1 Clostridiales bacterium
AAACAAGCTGGTGGCAAAACCTTGTCCATTCCGCTTTGGGAACTACCTTTATTAAATCGTACTCAATCTTTTCCGGATTATCATTTTCTGTAAGGCCAATTCTTTTCGATAACCGTTTTGCATGGGTATCAACAACTATACCCGGTATGCCAAATATATCACCAAGAATTAAATTAGCCGTCTTTCTGCCAACTCCGGGAAGCATTAGCATGTTGTCCATATTGTCAGGTATCATCCCGTCAAATTCATCAATAATCATTCTGCAGCAGTTTTTTATATTTTTTGCCTTGTTCCTATAAAATCCTGTAGATCTGATATCTTCCTGGAGTTCTTCCAAATCAGCTCCAGCAAAATCATAAACGTTTTTATATTTTTCAAACAAGGTTTTTGTTACAATATTTACTCTTGCATCAGTGCATTGTGCGGACAGTTGAGCAGCTATAAGCAGTTGAAGAGGGTCTTTGTATTCCAAAGAGCACCCTGCTTCAGGGTATAATCTGTCAAATATGCCTATAATTTTAATAACCCTCTGTCTTTTAGTCATTTCCATTGTTCCTCCTCAAAGGTCATAACCTGTTTTTTCTTCTTCGTTTTTAATGATATCAATTCAAATCATATCATTTCACAACGGTTTTATAATTTGTTTAATACCAATTGGGTATTTCTTACGTTTTATAGCAGCATTATACAATTTCACATATTTTTCTGCAGACCTTCTCCATGAAAAATCCTGTTCTAATGCTCTTTTAACAAGCTTCCGCCATTCTTCCGGCCTTTGGTTATAAAGCATTAATGCTCCTTCCATTGTTTTCAAAAACTCATCAGATGAAAACTCATCAAAGGAAAAACCATTTCCTCTATCTTTATCTCTATAATAGTCGGTAATTGTTTCAGAAAGGCCACCTGTTGCCCTTACAATAGGAATTGTACCATATCTTAGACTTATTATTTGTCCAAGTCCACAGGGTTCAAAACGTGAGGGCATTAAGAACATATCACTTCCCGCATATATTCTTTGTGCTAGAACAGCATTAAACTCTATATAAACTGCCATTTTATCCATGTATTTATTCTTTATCTTTAAAAAGCTACTTTCATAATATGGGTCTCCCGTACCCAGAAGTATAAATTGAAGGTTGTGTTTCATTATTTCATCAATTCTATCGATTATCAGCTCAAGGCCTTTTTGCCCGGAAAGTCTTGATATCAATCCTATTACAGGCATATCTCCCACGGGAAGTCCTGTTTCTTTCTGCAGAGCATATTTATTCTCTTTCTTATTTTCAACCAACATACTATCATAATTCCGATAGATTCTTTTATCTGTAGAAGGATCAAATTCTTCATAACTAATGCCATTAACAATACCGAACAAATCTGCATCTCTTGCTATTAACAGCCCGTCCAACCCTTCACCATATTGTTGTGTCTGTATTTCTTTTGAATAAGTTTCGCTTACAGTATTAATAATATCCGCATATACAAGTCCTGCCTTCATAAAGTTAAACATCCCATA
Organism: Clostridiales bacterium; assembly: GCA_035362115.1. Classification (GTDB taxonomy): domain Bacteria; phylum Bacillota; class Clostridia; order Acetivibrionales; family DUMC01; genus DUMC01. The sequence continues at coordinate 1,517 of DAOSDD010000371.1, forward strand.
AAATTCTACTTTATCGGGAACAAATATTTCATAACCAATGTTGAATAGTTTTAATATTTCTTCCGGGAAATTACCCTGATATTCAAGATTGTGTATTGTATATAATGTGGAAATCCCTTTGTAAAAATTGTGTTTTATATATTTTTCCTTTAGCAACATACATATTGGTCCTGTATGCCAGTCATTGCAATGTATGATATCTGGCTGGAAATTAATTTTGGGGAGCATCTCAATGGTTGAATTGCAGAAAAAGGCAAATCTTTCCCCATCATCCGGATGGCAGTATATTCCGTCTCTATCATAATAATCATAGCTGTCAATAAAATATACAGGAATATTCATCCTTCCCTCTGCTGTACCGGCAGTTATTTCTGTTTCTCTTATAATACATGTCTTTGCATTATTGTCCATATGGACAGAAAAATCTGTAACATATTTCATACTGCTGACTATATCCCTGTACCTGGGCATAACTATTCTCACATCATTTCCCATTTGCGCAAGTGCTTTAGGAAGAGAACCTGCCACATCTGCAAGACCCCCTGTTTTTGCAAATGGAGACACTTCTGCTGAAACAAATAAGATTTTCAACTTGGGCTCTGATTGCATTTATTATCCTCCATTACTATAATTAATACACTTTCATATTTGAATTCACTTACAATAACTTATACAAATAACTTAAGCTTAATATTAGTGTAAAAACCCATTCAGCCCGTATATACATTACCCTTAAGAACCGCGCCGACACTTCCTATCATAATATAACCTAGCTACTATTTCAACATGATTTAAATGGAAGTAAAAAGGGCTCTACCCTTAACAACGTAGGGAGAGCCACAATATAATCAGCTATAATGCTCCATTTACTCTTAAATATTGTCCATTATTCTTCAAAATTGGGTTTCTCTTCTGTTAATTCTACCTCAATAGTAATATATTTTCTATCCCTGTATATTTCCAGTTTTATAGTATCACCAGGTTTATATTGGTTTTTGATCTCATTTAGTTCCTCAAGTGTCTTGACAGGTTTATCCTGACATTTGGTAATGATGTCTCCTGCGTAAATACCCGCTTTATATGCCGCGGTAAATGGAAACACCTGTTCAACAAGTACTCCCGAAGGAACTCTGTAGTATTTTGCTGCTGCTTCATCAAACGTTATATCTGCTTTAAAACCTATATAAGGTCTTCCTGGAACATATTTATGCTCAATCAGATTCTCAAATATTTCTCTTGCAGTGTTTATTGGTATTGCGAAACCTATCCCCTCGAACCCTTGGGCTACAACCTTAATGCTGTTTACGCCTATTACCTTGCCTTCGGAATTAACAAGAGCTCCACCGCTGTTGCCGGGGTTTATTGCTGCATCAGTCTGTATCAGTTTGAATTCATAACCACTATCAGATTGTATGGTTCTATTCAATCCACTTATTACTCCTGCTGTTACCGAACCCATATACCCGCCTGCATTGCCTATTGCAACAGCAAGCTCACCTACTTCCACAATATCTGAGTCACCTAATTCAGCCGCTTGGAAACCACTTCCTTTAATTTTCAATACAGCAATATCTGTTCTCCAGTCTACACCAATAATTTCAGCAGTATATGGTTTTTCTTCCTGCTCTGGTAAAAATACTTCAATTTTAGCGTTGCTGCTTATTTTATTTGTCGTTGAATCATACGCCTTCGATATTACATGGTAGTTTGTCAGAATATAACCATCTTCCCTAATAATTATACCGGAGCCTTCACCCTTATCTTCCTGTTCTCCAAAAAAGAAATTCTGAACTCTTGCTGTAACTTTTATTCCTACAATAGATGGGCTAACCTTCTTAGCTATCCAGGTT
>DAOSDD010000372.1:0-3356 GCA_035362115.1 Clostridiales bacterium
AATGGCAGCTGTTTTTATTCATAAAGCTTCAAATTATAAATCTAGTATCTGGATTGAAAAAGATGAAAGAAAAGCAAATGCAAAGAGTCTGCTGGGGCTTTTATCCCTGGGGATAGGTGAAGGTGATAAAGTAATACTTACAGCGGAAGGAGAAGATTCGGAAAAGGCAATAAAGGATCTGGAAGAGTATCTGGTTTCCGAGTTGGGGGAGGAATGATAATATTAACCTGACGGTTTTCGATATAAATGAGGAATTGAAAAAACTACCTGAAAAGCCAGGAGTTTATATTATGAAAAATACAGAAGGTGAAATAATTTATGTAGGGAAAGCAGTAAACCTTAAAAACAGAGTAAGACAGTATTTTCAGTCTCTGTCAGGGCAAACTCAAAAAGTCCGGCTTATGGTTCCTCAAATAAGTACCTTTGAATATATAATTACATCTTCTGAAATGGAAGCCCTCATTTTGGAATGCAATTTAATAAAGAGATATAAACCGAAGTTTAATATTTTATTGAAAGATGACAAGACATATCCTTATATAAAGGTTACGGTTAATGAAGAATACCCGAGAGTTTTTATGACCAGAAAGGTTGAAAAGGACGGGGCCAGATATTTTGGGCCGTACACAAGTGTTTCCGATGTTAGGGAAACAATAAGTTTTTTGAAGAAGACATTTCCCATAAAGAATTGTAAAAAGAAGCTCCCTGATGATATAGGAAAAGGAAGGCCATGCTTGAACTATTATATCCAGCAGTGCATGGCACCTTGTCAGGGATGGGTTTCAAACGGGAAATACAAGGAAATAATTAATGATATTTGCAGCTTTTTATCAGGTAAAGAGGATGAATTACTGGGAAAGCTTCAAAAGGAAATGTCTGATGCTTCTGAAAACATGGAATTTGAAAGGGCTGCGGCTATTAGAAACAAAATCATTAGTTTGAAAAATATGTTTCAAGAGCAAAAAGTTGTATCCGAATCTCCTGATGATGAAGATGTAATAGCATTAGCAAGAAATGAAGAATTTGCCTGTGTACAGATATTCTTTATAAGGAATGGCAAGCTCATTGGCCGGGAGAGTTTTATTTTCACAAATATTGAGGAAAGCAACAGTGAGCTTATGGAATCTTTTATAAAGCAGTTTTACAGTTCTTCAGAATATATTCCGAAATATATTCTACTTCAAGTGGATATATATGAAAAGGAGTTATTTGAAAATTGGCTGCAGGAAAAACGGGGATCAAAAGTTCATATTAGAGTTCCCAGGAAAGGCGAAAAATTAAAACTTGTAAAAATGGTTTCTCAAAATGCCCAAACATATCTAAATAATTATGTTCAAACAGGGGAGGATCAAAAGAAGCCTTATTTAATTGCCCTTGATGAACTGGCAAAGCTTATGGGCACTGTAAAAATACCTGCAAGAATAGAAGCATATGATATTTCAAACACCGGAAGTACTGAGATTACTGGATCTATGGTTGTATTTGAGGATGGTATTTCTTCACCTAAACAATATCGAAGATTTAAAATAAAGTCTCTAAACCAGCCCGATGATTATGAAGCTATGCAGGAAATGATATTCAGAAGGTTCAGACGTGGCAGGCTTGAGAGAGTTGATGACAAAGACCATACAGGTATGGAAAACGAGGAAAATAGTATAAAAGTTACCCAGTCCAGCGTAGAAAAATATGCAAAACCAAGTGATGGTTTTTCCATATATCCTGACCTGATTCTTGTAGATGGAGGAATAGGGCATGTAAATGCAATAATTGAAGTATTGGAACATTCTGGTTTGCAAATACCTGTATATGGAATGGTAAAAGATGAAAAACACAGGACACGGGGACTTATATTGCCCGGGAAAGAAATAAATTTAAGCACTAATCAGATATTGTTGAAGTTTATAACTGAAATTCAGAATGAGGCTCATAGATTTGCATTGGAGTATAATAAAAAATTAAGAAATAAAAGGTATACGAAATCTGTTCTAGATGACATACCAGGAATTGGAAGCGGGAGAAAAAAAGATCTGATACGGCATTTTGGTTCTGTAGACAAGATCAGAAGAGCCGAAGTCGATGATTTAATGGATGTAAGGGGGATAAATAAAACTCTTGCAATAAATATATATGAATTTTTCAGGCGGGGAAAATAGAATTGCGGAAGAGAGTAGAGACTTATTCGGGAGAGGATAGAATAAATGGCAGTATATGCAATTTCAGACCTTCATCTTGCATTAGGGGTTGATAAACCTATGGATGTTTTTGGCGGCAGGTGGTTGAATTATATGGAAAGATTGCGGCATTCATGGAGAGAAACAGTGACCGCTGATGATTATGTACTTATTCCCGGGGATATATCCTGGGCTACATATCTGGAAGAGGCGTATAAGGATTTTAAATATATTGATGATCTTCCAGGGGAAAAAATAATCCTTAAAGGAAACCATGATTATTGGTGGACAACATTAAGGAAGCTTGACATTTTTCTGAAAAACAATAAACTTTTTTCCATAAATTTCTTACATAATAACAGTTATATAACGGATGATTTGATTATTTGCGGGACAAGAGGCTGGAAATGCCCTGGAGATGATGATTTTAGTGAGGATGACAGTAAAATATACACTAGAGAATTACAGCGGCTTCAACTTTCACTTGAAAGTTCTGCAAAAATAAATTCCAATACAGCTGCAGCTGGCGAAAGAAATATTATAGTAGCTTTGCATTATATGCCTTTTAGCTCTAGACGGGAACCATCCGGTTTTATAGACTTGATGCAGAAATACAATGTGAAAATGTGTATTTATGGACATCTGCATGGGGAGGGAGCTTGGAAAAATGCTGTTAACGGTGAAATAGAAGGCATAACATACCGGCTGGTAGCAGCAGACTATCTGGACTTTAAACCAGTAAGGATCCAGGTTTAGTGGTAATATTAGTCAGTTTATAACTTTTAAAAAATGCGCTGCAATTTTCACATCTTTGTTTACAGCTAAGATATGGTATGTTATAATGTATAAGTTAATTAAGAACCATATGTTTTTAATGGCATATATAACCTTTTAAAGGGATTAAATAGTATTTGCCTATTAGAACTTGTGTAACATGGAAACTTTATGTTATGCTTCTAATATGAGCTATTTGAATCCTTATATTTATGTGTATATGTTTAATAGAGGTGGGAAATGGGAAATTAAAAGTTAGAGATGAGAAATGAGATATAATATGCAACACATAGTATTAATAAAATATTTAATAAAATATTTAATAAAATAGTTGATGAAGCAGCTGATAAATATGAAAGCTCATTAAAATAAATAAAAAAATAATAATAAACAGATAAGTATGGATAAAAC
>DAOSDD010000373.1:0-3324 GCA_035362115.1 Clostridiales bacterium
TAGTTCTTGTATTTTCACTGGAAAAACCTATCATGTTAAACGCTGCTGTAGAACCATCTTCCATTTCAAATATTGCACTTTGGTGATCCACCATATCATTATCACACCTGTATACGCATCTTCCATAGGGGCCCTTTTTCAGGGCTTCATATCTGCTAGCGAAGGATGTATCAATAGATATAACATCAGATGGCCAGGTTACATTGGTTATCTGCTTTAAGTATAAGGCAGGTGCAAAATATTGGCAGGTTTTTTCATGAGGACAATTATCAAGACAATATTCCGGAGCACCTTCAGGAGTATTCTCCTTTGTAAAATACATAAGATTGCCTTTTGAAACGACAGATTTGCATTTTTTATCCATTAAATATGTAATTATATCAAGATCATGACAGGACTTTGCCAATATCCACGGACTTGAAATAGTTTCATTCCTGAATATGCCTCTCACAAAAGAATGGGCAAAATGCCAGTAGGCTACATTTTCTGTATGCTGTAAATTAACAATTCGCCCTATTCTCCCCTCATCAATTATTTCTTTCAATTTTTCGTAGAAAGGTGCATAACGCAACACATGGCATACCATAAGAACAAGACCTTTTTCTCTTGACTTATTAACCATATCCCGACATTCCTGTTCCTTTGATGACATGGGCTTTTCAAGCAACACATGATAACCTTTTTCAAGAGCAGCCATTGCAGGATCATAGTGAACCTTATCAGGTGTAGATATTATTACTGCATCAGCAAATTTTTCAACTGCAAAAACCTCTTCCCATGATTTATATAAACCATTTTGTGGTATATTGTATTCATCTGTAAAATTTGACAGTCGCTCTTCATTAGGGTCAGCTACTGCAACTATTTCTGCACCATACTCCTGTACATATCGGGCATAAACTCCTCCTCGTGATCCTGTACCTATTATTATCAATTTCATAGCAATAAATATAGGGAGCGTTAACTTATGTTAGATGCAAACCAGCTGTGAGATGTAAAATTCAGGCTATACTGAAAAACAGCACCCTATCTCCTTTCCTGTTTTTTATTTTAGATTATATCAAATATGATTATTTGTATGCAATACAAAAGCTATTTTTAGGAGCATTTATAAATTGTAACTTTAAATGTCGTACATTTAATGGAAACCCTGTATAACATTACACATTACTTAATATCAGCCACGCATCCTATTGGGTGTCAAGGGTGAGCGTAGTGAATTTATCTTGACCCTTGACGTCCAGTATAACATATATCCTCTTGCGTGTCTGTCTGTCATAACAGGCCGACTGCCTTCCGGCGAGGACAGGGTCTGGGACAGCGTCCCAGGATAATCTTATTAAACTGCTAAATCATTTTCCGATTTATATCCAAATATTTTTTTTTGGGTATTTACATTCACAAATTTTATGGTACAATTAAATAAAAGACATTTATAAACGACTTTTATTATAATTACTTATTAGCATTTATCTTTACCAGAGGAGTAACCCTATGAGCACAACAATTGACCTGAGGAAAAAAAATACACTGCTTACATTAAAGACGATTATGGAAGGCGATTCAATTACTAAGGCAGATGTAGCGAACAAGACAGGTTTGACGCTTATGACTGTGAATACAATTATGAACAGCTTGATGAAAAAGGCAATCATAACAGACTGCGGTGTTGCCGATTCAAGCAGCGGTAGAAAGGCAACCCTTTATACTGTCAATCCGGCTGCTCATAATATAATAGGCGTAAATATTGATGTAGGCACGATAACTTTTGCTGTTTCTGATTTCAATCTTAGAATCAGGGAAGCAATTGTAATAGAAACAAACAACAATACATCTCCGGAAGAAACTATTGATCTAATACTGAAAACAATAGTGGGATTAATAAAAAACCATTGCATTAAACCTGCAAGCATTTTGGGGGTAGGAGTAACTGTACCGGGTCCGGTAGATGAAATAAGCGGTGTTATACATTCTTTTCCCAATTTAAAAGGTTGGGCTAATATACCATTGAAGGATGTCCTAAAAGAAAAACTTGACATTCCGGTCTTTGTTGAGAAGGACAATTATGCAAGTGTCCTTTATCTTAAGAGAAATCTGGACAATACATATAAAAATGTAGTATCTTTAACAATAAAAGGTGGAATTGGGACAGGGATACTTCTTGGAGGAAGACTTTTCAGAGGGGAAAATGGTATAGCGGGTGAAATAGGACATGTTTCGGTGGACATGGACGGACCAAGATGTAATTGTGGTAACTTTGGATGTCTTGAAATATATGCGTCAGACTATGCCATAATTAAGAATGTTAAGAATAGTATCGAAAAAGGAGTAAAAAGTGGCATATTATGTGTAAACGATGATGAAATAGATCATCTTGATATTGACAAGATTATCGAGGCTGCTTTAAATGGGGATGAATTATGCCGTGATACCATATTGAAAGCAGCTGAATATGTAGGCTTAGCTGTCAGTAACGCCATAAAATTTTATGATCCCGGTTATTTTATAATAAACAGCAGATGGATTAAAGAAATAAAAGAAGCACACAGTATTATAACTGACATTACTAAGGAGAGATGCACACTGGTGCAAAATGATAAAATAAATCTGGCATTCTTTTACGAAAAAGATGTATATTTGATGGGTGCATTAAAGCTGGTTCGAGAACATGTAATAGCAAATACATATAACAACCGTTTGATTAGTTGAATGTTATTTGTTATATTCTGTTTCCAAGAAACTTACTATATTAATCGCAATAATGATATTGCATCAGATGATTTAATTATTGCGATGTAATACTAAGGAAATTGAATCACGAAAACATTACTGATGTAGTATCTTTTTCGCGTTCAATATAGTTTTTTGTTTATTGGTAATACGATATGTTAACAACAAAATTAGTAAAACCAACATATTAAGGACAGTCTGTAGGTAATTAATAAATATCTTTTATTAATATGTAAAATGCTAAAGAAAGTGAGGTCAAATATTTATGAATATTCTTATTGACACCCAGAAATATACAGAAAGAGTTAGCAATGCTTTAAAAGCTTCTCTGTTCATAGAGTTGGAGAGTGTTGCAAGTATCTTGCTGGAAGCAAGAAAAAACAACCGATGGATTTTTCTTGCAGGCAATGGAGGTAGCGCTAGTACAGCTTCTCATTTTGCCAACGACATGATGAAAGGTCTTTCCATAATCGGTAAACCCAGATTCAGAGCCAAAGCTTTGTGTGAGGCAATGCCTATTATTACAGCACTGGCCAATGACTACAATTATGATCTGATTTATGTAGAGCAATTGAAAAATTACGCTTCGACAGG
>DAOSDD010000374.1:0-3294 GCA_035362115.1 Clostridiales bacterium
TGAAGTACATAAATCTGCTTTGAGGCTTCGTTACGACGTGCCGGTGAAAGCCGGATACATAGAGAACAAGACATTCATCTGGTACTATTTTCTCTCGGAGTATAGCAGGCACCTAAATCCTGAACATTAAAGATAAGAAGAATGGAACACGGGATTGCTTCATAACTGGAGCCTGACAGGGCAAGGAAGGTTATAAAGTAACACAGGTACCGTAGTAGTCGGAGGTATGGAAAGCATACTACATGGCGAAGGGTACCAGACGGGAATATAAAAATTAAACCTAAAACAGTGAAGTCTAACTCCCATTATGGGTAGCGAACCGCAGGTTAAACTGTGCACTTAAAACACAACTTCACGAGCGAAGCAGACTGAATTAAGGTTTAATTGTGCCTGAAACTGTTGTGAGACAGTAGAAGGTTGAAAGCCGATGAAGGCAAGTAAGTGTTCCCGTTGGAAAGCCGGATGAATTGAAAGGTTCCTATCCGGTTTGGAGCAGGGGACAAGGTGGAGATTACCTCAAAGCCTTACCTATTGCTATGGCCGTTAGTACGATATATCCCGCAAAGCCGCCGCATCCTGCGGCCGATTGGTTCTAGGGCTGGGCGTTGTAGTTTTTAATAATGTGTAACAGTTTTAAAATACTAAATGAAGATTATTTATGGAGGTACATAATAATGTCTACAATGAATAAAATTGAAAATGTTAAAGAACAGTATAAAGATGACAATAACTTAGCAACAAGGATTAAATTACATGCAAAACACAGTACAAATAAACAAGGATTAACTCCGTGGCTTTTTGAAAAGTATAGTTTTTCGTGTGGTAATCGTATACTTGAATTAGGGTGTGGCAATGGTGAGCAATGGAAGAATCATATACAGCAACTACCAGTTGATTGTATTTTGGTTTTGTCAGATATTTCAGAAGGTATGGTTAAAAATGTTTGGGAAAAGTATTCAACCAATAAAAATTTGTTGGTACAGAATATTGATATTCAAAACATACCATTTCCTGATAATTGTTTCGATGTTATCATAGCAAATCATATGTTATATCATGTTCCAGATTTACAAAAGTCTCTTTCAGAAGTAAAAAGAATATTAAAGGTTGGTGGGAAATTTTATGCTGCAACAAATGGAAATGGCGGTATGAGACTATATTTACATAATGCTTTTAAACAGGTAAATCCAGAAAGCAATTTCTTCACACAAAAGTTTTCTTTTAATATGCAGAATGGAATGGAAATTTTAAGAGGATACTTTGATGATGTTCAAAAGTATGATTTCGAGGACTCACTTTCAATTACCGAAACACAGGATTTAATAGACTGGCTAAAATCAACAATTACTATTGCAAATTATTCTGAAAACGATTTAAACGGCTTGTATGATTATTTTGAAAGAATTAGACAAAGGGAAGGTTCTATTAACATTCCAAAAGAAGCTGGACTATTTATTTCTACCAAATTTCTAGTATTGAATGTAAAATAAATGGCTCAGGAGATATTACATGTAATAAGGCAGGTAATCCCACGATACAAATAAATGGTTCGGGAGATTTTAAATCAAAGGAAGTATGCGGAAACTTGAAATCAAAAATAAGCGGTTCAGGAGATATTGGCCTTAATTCAGGTCAACTGGATTCATTTCTTCACCGGGCAGGCTTTCCATAACGTTCCTTGTGCGTTTCAGAGCTGTCGCAAGCACATTCCGTTATCTGAAATCGGATGCAGAGTCGGATGCAGAGAACGTGTATTCATAAGCATGAGCGGACATCTTATCCGCAAAAATAGATAGATTGTGGGGTGATAATATGTCATCAAGTAAGCTAGTAGTTTTTTTAACAAACTTTTATTTACAGATTATACTACCATTTGAAATGATACATAAAATTTTTACTCGAGGATATGACAATAAAAATGAATATATTTTATTAGTAATATATGTGTCCGTGATATTCTTTTTTCTTTTTTCATACTGTTATTGGGAATATACAAACTTTTACCTAAGATATGTGTATTGCTTCTTCATAATACTTGGTTTTTTCTCGATCATTTATAGAGTTATATTTACTCAAAACATTGTGTTTGGTGAATTAGGTGACTTAAATAACCGACTCGAAACAGCTATTTGGATTATAGTTTTTATTATAATTGATGTTAGTATTATCTTTAGTAAAATCAAAAATAAGAACTGCTATACTTTGGCTTTTCCCTTTAGAAATGGTAGATTTTTAGTTGTTGATGGTGGAGACGGCAAAAAATCTTTTTTTACCAATTATCATTATTATGGGTGGAAAAACAAAAAAGCAATTAATTACTATTCCATGCGCTTTGCTACAGATATAATCAAATTGAACAAATATGGTTTTGCAAATAGTAAAATACTGTCCTCCTCTAATGAGGACTACAATATATATGGAGAAAAAGTATATAGCCCTATAGAAGGTGAGGTAGTAAATATGACTGCAAATTATGATGATCGTATTCCATACGCTAAATTACCCAATAATGGAGGAAATCAAATTACTATTAAGAATGGTAATTATTATATATCTTTGTATCATTTTAAAAAAGACACTATTGTAGTAAATGTTGGAGAAAAGCTAAAGGTAGGTAATTATCTTGGAGAAGTAGGTAATTCTGGGTATTCGCCAAGACCTCACCTTCATATTCAGGTTGTATATTGTGAAGATAATAAGCATTGGTTAGGAAAAGGTGTACCAATAATATTTAATAATAGATATCCTGTGAAGAATTGCTCAATTAATGCTTAGAGTATTATTAAAGAAGTTCCCGTCTATGGTTGCTTCTGAGTTACTAAGGATAAACAAATGTTCTGGAACATATTGCAAATATTAATCACATATGGTACAATGGTTAACAAGTTGAAAAGGTGATTTATTCTATGAATGATAATGAAGAAAAATTAGAATGGGAAGAAAATGAACTTGAAAAGAATATTGCTGATTTAAAAGAGTGGCAGGATAATCAGTACAATCCAGGTTATTATGTAGGAACAGGAAGAATTCCAAGACCATTAAAAAGCCTAAGTAGATATCCTGTAATACTCATAATATTTGGTATCATAGGTTTGCTGACAAGTGCATTTATTATTTTAAATTCGAAAACTTCAATTGCTAGCATACCTGGTTTTATTTTGGGATTGTTCTTCTCTTCATGTCTAGTTTATGGTGGGATTATGAGAATAAAAGAAAGAAATGATAAGACTAAACAATAGTACGAGCATTCCTGTAATGAAGTTGTATGATCTTTGAAAAAAACAGTACCCTCTG
>DAOSDD010000375.1:0-3287 GCA_035362115.1 Clostridiales bacterium
ATAAAAAGCACCTGACAAGCCAGAGTTTGCAAGGTGCAGACCTATTCTAATTGTATTTAAATTCTGACCTGAATCCCATTTTCGGAAAGGTATTTTTTTAGCTCCATAATATTCATTTCCCCGAAATGGAACAACGAAGCTGCCAATACGGCATCCGCCTTTCCCTCTGTTAAGGCTTCCTTGAAATGCTTAAGCTCCCCTGCACCTCCAGATGCAATTACCGGTATCTTAACGGCCTCAGAAACCTGCCGGGTAAGCTCTATGTCATATCCGTTTTTTGTTCCGTCCCGATCCATACTGGTTAAAAGTATTTCCCCTGCACCGCATTTCTCTGCTTTAACTGCCCATTCCACGGCGTCAAGACCGGTATTTATCCGGCCTCCGTTTATATAAACATCCCATCCGGAGCCTTCAGCCCTCTTTTTTGCATCAATTGCTACTACTACACACTGGCTGCCAAAACGCATTGCTGCCTCAGTTATTAATTCAGGCCTTTTCACAGCAGCGGAATTTACACCGATCTTATCCGCACCCGCCAGGAGAATTACTCTGAAATCATCAACTGTACGTATCCCTCCGCCAACCGTCAAAGGTATAAAAACCTGTTCGGCAACTCTTGACACCATATCTGCAACAGTCTTTCTGTTGTCGTGGGTAGCTGTTATGTCAAGAAAAGTCAGCTCATCCGCACCGGCTTTATCATAAGCCATGGCACATGCGACAGGATCTCCCGCATCCACCAGATTAACAAAATTTATGCCCTTTACAACCCTGCCATTGTGGACATCAAGGCAAGGTATGATTCTTTTTGTCAGCATAGCACAGCCCTTCTTTCTTCATCAGATTTATTTTAATTGAATTATAACTTTTCTGTTTTTGGTTTTATAACCTTAATTATACTTCGATTGATAATACCCTTGCAAGTTCTTTCTAATAATATAATTCATCGTAAATAAAAAGTGTGTTACTATTCAGAGGTAAGTAATGTTTAGTAATTAAAACAGGAATATAAGCATGGGAAACTATACCCAATAAAAACAAATTGGGTATCACAATTTATTGTTACAATTAAATTGTATCGAGAAATGGTTGTGCTATGCTGTCGAGATCGGAACCTGGCCAGAGTATGCAGCACGCAGACCGTTAAATACATTAATTTTTTGCTTTTTCAGAGTTGTAATTACACTTGCTATCCTTGCATAAATCTCAGCTCCCTCTGCACTTCTGAAGCACCCTGAGACCTTAACCTTGTTTTTAAACTTTCGCACATCGCGTTCAGCCATATTATTTGTGAAAGGTATTTGGAAGTCGATCAGAAAACGCAAGTGTTCTTCCTTGTATTCTTTTAGACGGGTCAAGAGCCTGCGCTCATCAACGTGATAAGATTCCATATTCTTGTCACCTTTTGTGGCAGTCGCATACTCTTGCTGCCCCTCTTCAAGAATGCGGTCATATTCACTTGTGAACCACGCAACATCTTCAATGGGCATCTGCGTGGCACCAGCGGCAACAAGTTCATTTTTCCTGTGGCAGGCTGATTTCAGCAGAGTAGACATGTTTTTAAGCCAGTCATGCTTAAAAATTTCTATCAATCCTTTCAGGTACCTAAGTATATGTCCATTGCATTCAGCATGGGAAACGTTCTCGAATTGATAGTAGGATACGAAATGGTCGTGGATGAGGATTCCCAGAAAAAATGTCAGAATACCAAACTGTTCATCCACGTCCCCGCGTTTTGAATTAAGGCCAAACAAGACAAAGCGATCATTGCAGAAAACCTGTATCCAACTCAGGCCGCCATTCACCCGGCAACCAGTTTCATCAGCGCACAGAATATTGCCTGCAATTAGTCCGGTACGTATAACATTGATTGTATCTTCAAGCTTTTTTGACAGTTCACGCTGCATGTTCACGATCGTTCCCCATGACAGAGCCAGTCTTCCACCACTCAGACTGTTGATAATCTCTGCTGTCTTGTTGACGGACACGCAACCATGCTCACTAAGAAGCGCAACCGTCGCTTTGATGTTATCACCATACTGAGTTGGGTTGATGAATCCTTTGTCAAACTGCCCACGGACTTTTTTGCCACAATGGCTGCAAACACCTTCGTACACACGTTCCTCTGTAACAATGGTTCGAATTTCAATATCTATCTTTTGCTTAGCCTCGAAAGCTTGATTATTTATGATACTATGTCCGCATTCGTCACAGACTTCAACCTTTTTTTCAATAACCGTGTCTGGATCTGCAAATAGCTTCAATCCATGCCCTGGATGCCCCAATTGTCCTCCGGGCTTCTTACCACTTTTTTCACGTAGGTTTTGTGGTTTCGGTTTGTGGAAAACATCTGTCGATGGCGGCTTACTTGACGATGTGCTGTCCTTTTTTAGCCTGGCAAGAAGCTTCTTGATATGCATTTTCATTTTTTCTATTGTCGCAGTAAACACGGCTCGTTCTTTTTTCAGTTCGGCATTCTCATTTTTCAGCTCGTTTATCTTCATCTCGCAATCGGCTATGTATTTTTGTAGCATCTCTATTGCAGGGGCTTGCCCGGCAAGCTCCTGCTCAAGAGTATATATTCTGTTTTTAAGGGATTCCTCCATTACTTCTTTCTTTGCAAATGCATTGAATAGCTGCGTCCGAAGATCATTTACCCTTTTTTCAAGCTGCTGTTTTGTCATTTGCCATCTCCATTAAACGAAAAGTAATCACCATGTTCCATACGATCAAAAAATTCGCTTCTTGCATAACGCTCGCTTATGCAGCGATTAGGGCATACCTCACAGGATGATAACAGCTCATCCCATGCCTCTCCGGCAATGTCCATGATAATTAGATTCTGTTTGTGCGTGTTCTCATGACAGTAGTCCGCAATATATTCTTCATCTGCGGTAGTAGCATCTGTGAGCCCATTTAGTTTGTCGAGAACAGCCTGTTTCATTCGTTTTGCAAAATACGCACAGAATTCTGCAACTTGAAGATCACTGCGCTCAGATTTCCACTTTTTAAGCCGCTCGCTTTTCCTGATATGGTCATAAAGCATACAGGCATATTCGTAACAGAACCAGTTGAATTTTATCTTCTCACTCGCAAACATATAGAACCATTTTGCTTTGATAGGTGGATCGATTTTCATAGGGCACCCCCTGAACGGAAAAATCTGTTTGTATCAATGTTGACTGTTCCTTATCTGTTCTATTATCTCTTCTGTTATATCAGGTCTAACCCGACATCCCATACGAATTTCATTTCACATGAAGTTCATAATGTAATATTCGACATCG
>DAOSDD010000376.1:0-3251 GCA_035362115.1 Clostridiales bacterium
TGCCTCCGGGAAAGTATTCCGTGAAAAATTCGGTAATATGCCTGTCTCCAGGTGCCGGGAATGCTCCATATCTCAAAAAGAACTTCCATGCGAAGGGTTCACCCATATGAAAGGTCTTGTCAATCGACTCATTACTTTTTGATTTTTCTATGATATGGCTGCCAATATCATCATTGCAAGCTTCTGTTTCTCCATACACTTCCAGCATTTTTGAAAGCTTTTTTCGTACTGCCGGCCATACGTCTTCACCGTTATACCGGAAATCATATATGAATGTACAATGGTTTATACCTGCTGCAAGTGATGTTACTCTCGAACGTTCATATCCCATAAAATCTGCGATATGCCTCTCTGAGCCAACTGTACCTATACAAAGGCCTGTTATAGGATAGTTCAATGCTTTTCTCACAGCCCTGCATATAATAGCCATAGGATTGCTGTAATTGAAAAAGTAGGCTTTGGGACAAAATTTCTGAATATCCCGGACTATTTCCAGTGTTGCAGGAACCATCCTCATAGCTCTGGATATGCCACCAGGCATAGCTGTATCACCCACAGGCTGGTTAATACCATATTTTCTAGGTATGAATACATCCTGTTCCCATGCCCTTCGCCCGCCTACACCAATTGTTGATACTACATAATCAGCACCCTGTAATACATCCTTCCGGTCTGTTGACCATGAAAGCTCAATATCAGCTTTCTTCTTTTCCACCATCTTCTTTACAAGCTTTGCAACTCCGTTTAACACATGCTCGTCAATGTCAACCAAAGCCAGGTGCCATTTATGTCCACCAGGATTTTTATCAAGCATATCCATTACAAGACCTTGTGTAAACATTGCACTGCCTGCTCCAAGGATAACCATCTTCTTATGCATATTCCTTCATCCTTCCTATAAATTGTATTTATATATAACGCAAAAATGATTCTACAAGGAACATATTGAATTTTTGCGCTTTCATTAATGTAACATAAACGCACAAAAATTTTATATGCATTTTCTTTTGTGCGTTATCTATAGTCACAATCAAAAAATAAATTATCTAATCGGGTTTTAAAAAAAGTGGTATTCAAAATCATTGTAAGCAATCCTTCCATATCAGAATTTTTAATACCCAGGTAGTAGGTAGTAATTAACGTTAATCCTATTATCTTACACATAACCCTGTATACTTGGGTTATATGATGCTTCTTTATCGGTATCTTGATGCTTTTTCCTGTGTTCAGAAGGTGAACACCCATAAAACTGCTTATATTTCCTGCTAAAATATAGTTGATCATTAAAACCTGTCATCTGCGCAATTTGGCATATATTCAATCTTGTACGTATCACGAGATCTGAAGCCCTATAAAGCCTGTATTCAAGCAAATATTTTTGGGGAGATTTTTTAAGGATTTCATGAAATATGCTGCAATAATAGCTGATGCTGAAATGTGATAACTCAGCCAGTTCAGTAACTGTAATTTTTCTATGGTAATTATCCTTAATATATTGAACAGTTTTGGCAATTTCATTGTATCTCCTATCTGCGGTAGATACTGGACCTATCTTTTTATGTGTATAACGTGCTACCTCAGTAAGGATCATAACAAGCCAGGCCGAAGATGCTGCTTCAAATCCGTAAAGTTTATTTGCCAGTTCATCTATCATTTTTTCATAATAACTGGAAAGGTCTGTATTAACAGAATAAACTCCGGAAGTCAGCCCAAGTTTCTCTAAAATTAAGGCTGCACCAGACCCTGTAAAGTGAACCCAATAATTTTCTATTGGGTTATCATCAGCCTGTCCATAATACTGTTCTTCATTTGGCGCATATATAAATACCATGTTATCTTGTACATCAAACATCAGCTTTTTGTTCATATATTTCATACGTCCGGCGCGGTTAAAAGACAAGTACCAGTCTTTTCTTCCATAAAGCCTGTGAGTAGCACCAAAAGATTCCTCAGCTTCATAATATCCTGCACAATTAACCAGCAAATATTCAGAAAGATCTTCATGTCCCTGTTCCAAATCAAGAAGTCTATATACTGCAAGGGCTTTCATTGCTTTTTCACCCCTTATATATATATTTCAAATGCATATTATTATAGATTATTTTATATTATACAATCCATTTTGTATACTAAGTTTTGGCAAATTCATGTTTTTATCTCAGCATACAGCATCTTTGCATATCTTTATCTTTAATAATATGCAATACATCCTGTCCATAATATTTTACCTCAGATAGTTATGAGCAAGATCTTTAAGGCAAGGCTGTCCTTCAATGCCACCCTGCATTGCAACATTGCTGCTTCCACAGAAACAGCCTATACTAAGGCAATCTTTCATAGGTAAACTATTCAGCCATCCATACAGGAAGCCTGCATTAAATGAATCACCTGCTCCTATAGTATCCACTACCTTTACCGGAAATGATTCAGTGTATTGAAATTTACCATCGGATATTGCAGCAGCACCTTTTTCGCCCATCTTCATGACAACAGTTTTAAAATATCCCGACAATTTTTCCAGACCCCTTAATGCGTCCTTTTCACCTGTAATAGCCATTACCTCATTATCATTTGGCATGAATAGATCAATATACTGTGATAGTTTATATATACCATCCCAAAGCTCTGAAGGATCCCAGTTTGTATCCAGACTTATGGTAAGCCCGCAGCTTTTTGCATAAGAAATTAATCTTTCCCAGTGCATCTTTAGAGAGGACATAAGATAATAACCGGCAATATGCAAATGTCTTGCAAGATGAAGCTTTTCTTCTATCCATTCAGGTTTGACTGCATCAATAGTACCGGTATATGTAAGGATAGCGCGGTCATTACCTTTACATAAAGCTATACCCAGTCCGGTTTTCAAGAAATCATAAATTCTAACAGCGGTTATATCTACTCCACATTTTTTAAGCCGTTGTATTGCTAATTCTCCAAACAAATCCCGGCCTGCGACTCCTATACCTGCAGTTGTAAGTCCTAATCTGGCACATTGGCAGGCAAAAATGCAAGCAGTCCCTCCCATTTCCAGATAATAATCATCTACAAGTTTTTCAGCCTGGTTAAACTGAGGCTCAACATTGCCTTTTACTATAAGGTCAACACATATATCAAGTGCTGTTATAATATCATATTGTTTTTCTATAGATTGCTTATCCATAAAAATCCTCTCTAATATAGTGCCTGGTACGGCACTTATATAGAACAGGTTTTAAAACATTTAAAACCTGCTTCTGTTACCTTGATGTAAC
>DAOSDD010000377.1:0-3245 GCA_035362115.1 Clostridiales bacterium
TGTGCCACCTGACAAGCTATATTCCGTTAAGAACTTGTCAATGGAGATGGTTGGCTCAAACCATCCATGTATACTGTTTTTCATGTTATCTGTACCGCTAACACCGAGCATATTGCCTTTTGACAAAATCAAGCTGTATTTGTTATCGGCTTTTGGTGCAAGGTTAACAAATATTACTTCTCCGGCTTTAAACCTTCCGTAAGCGACAATAGGATTATATGCATCCGCATATGGAAATTCTTTTTCAATAAGTACAGGTTTTTCTGCTGTAAGATTAATATTCATCTCGCCCATGTGGCTCAAGAAGATGCTGTTATTTTTCCAGTCAGGGCAAAACATTTCTGTAAATGATGTCTCCGGATATACTGATGCTAATGCACCTACTAAGGCTGCAGTTAATACATCACCTTCTCCGGCATAACCTAATCCCCTCCCCATTGCTTTGCTGGCTTCCAAAAAAGGCATTGTTGAAATTATTGATTTGCCTGATATTGCAAGAAAATTAACAGTAAAAGCTGTAAGTTTTTCATTTTCAATCCAATTCCTTATTAATAGGTTTACATAGGATGAGTGTTTATGAACTTTATCATCCAAACCATTAACCTCAAATAAAGATTTGTTTTCTTCCATTTCCATTAGTATATCTTCATCCTTAACTTGATCAACTGACTCTTGAGCCTTATAAAAATCAAAACTAATTGTCTCTATACCTATAGCGTTTTTAAGTACTTCAGTTGGAACGGCAAAATCTCCCATGCTTTTAAAAGATTCACCTACTATCCCAACACGGGCACTGCGAATGTTTTCTGCAAGTTTAGCCGCTTTTACACAACCTGCAACTCTGTCTAGTACATCGCTCTTTTCCCAATGTCCCGCTTCCAGCATAAAATGTTTTTTATTGCGAATAAGTAGGTTGCACATATCCTGAACTCCATGAATGCCATGATTGTACATAATTTCAACCGGATTCTGCTCCGGACCAAATTCATATGTTGGAGTAGTATCCAGAACAACTACAGGCAACTTTGTTTTTGCAAGGACATCTGCAGATTCTAAAGATGGGGAGTAAGCAAGATGAAGGGTTACAATAACATCAACATCCTGCGCCTCGAAGCTTTTAACAGCATTTTCAAATTCCGGTCTAAGTCTGCACACAGGTGCTGTTATAACTTGTAAGTCTCTCTTTTTCAACTCTGTTTCAATTGTATGCAAAAACGCATTTACTCTTTCTCTCATTTCAGGATTAGATATGTCATATAACTCGATATATAAAGGCAAAAGGCCAATTTGGGGGTTATTTATCATATACATTTTCCTTTCTTTATTAATATTTTATTTAGCTACACAACACAAAATACAAGGGGGCAGTTCTCGCGTACACATAACACTTTTGAGAACAATTCTCGTGTGTCGTTTCATGTTTTGGTAAAAAATAATGCCCCGAGTCCGGTTTTTTTTGCCGGCACCTGCTCTATATCCATCTTATTTTTACTCCTGACTAGTTAACAGTATTCTTTATACCTTTATACCTTTATACTGTTGTAATTCCAAATGCTGGTAGAATAACTCATAAACCTAATATACTTACAGCATTATTATAAAAAATATTTTCTATATCTTCCTTTTTTAGTTCCATGGAAGCAGCAGCATGCTTAAATGCGGCAATCTCCTCATACATAAAATAAGTTAGCTTTTCCGCATCAGCCCCATCAACTTCACGCATGTGAACATCCCCGGATATATTCCCGTATAAGCCTTTAGGTACAAGATTTACATAATTTCCATTTTCACATATTCGCCTCATTCTCATGCGAAGTATCGGCATATCACTGCCAAACAGTATTCTACTTGCTCCAACTGTTTCTATTAATCTCTCAAATACAAATTGATTTGTATTTGCACTAAAATCGAATACCATATTTTTTGTGCCGGTAAGTACTTCAAATGCATCTCCGACATCTTCTGGGCAGTAGGTTCTTCCTACATGAGCTACTACCAGTTTTAACCTTGGGTAGTTTTGTTCAATTTCGAGAAGCTGTGCCAGATTCACAGGATCCTTTAATCTTTTATTCCTCGGCAAATGAAGCATTACAATCCATCCATGCTTATTTAATACATCAAGTTGATGTTCAGGGAGAAAATCAAAAATCCTTATTTCATTTTGAGGTATGTACGGTTTTGCATAATTAAGGTACACTTTACTTCCAAGAAAACCCCCTCTTATAATCTTCTCTTCAAGTTCTGCTCCGCTCCATTCCGGTATAGACAAGATCAACGAAGGAAATCCGAACCTTTTTGAACACTCTTCTATATAATCATTAGATTTTGCAATATCATATTCAATGAGTGGATGTCCAAAAATTAATGGAGTAACTTTTTTGTCTGGAAACATTAGTTTATAAGTTTGGATAAGATCTTCAACAGAATTATCTTTAGCTACAAGTGAAGGCCATGTTGCTGACCTGACAGGCATATTACATGCATCTTCCTCCTTTACTCTGAATTTATTAAGCCATACATGGGTGTGTATGTCAATAATTTGATCAGGGAGAAATTCTTTTAATTGCTCCTCGTAAAATTTAACATCGATTTCTTTTACTTCAAAAAGTTGTGCCACTGAAACCACTCCTCCCTTCCTATACATTGTCTATCCTTAAGCTGTCTAGTCTTACATTATTTAGTCTTATATCATTTAGTCCTGTGTTATCATAGTCTTATGTTATTATAGTCCAATATCGAATTAACTTGTATTGTTATATGCTTTGTATCTTTTTAGCTTGATTCTTAAAATCTTTTCAGCTGAATAATTTTTCAAATATTTTTTTACTCAAATACTCACATATTGCTATTAAAACATTACATCAAGACTTCGTACAATACCTTGTCTTTAGGTATATCATTCTCAAGCAATAGCATCAATTTTGATAATAGCTCTCAATAGACTTTATACCTTGCTTATATTTTTCATACTTTGCTTTATAAAAATCTCTTTTTACTGTATCAATAGCTGTAACTATCTCATCCTTAACTAAATGCTCACAAGCATCACTATAATCTTTAAAAACTCCACATCCTACCCCTGCTATTATTGCCGCGCCAATGCATGCAGCTTCCGATTCTTTTAACCTAATTACAGGAGCTCCTGTAACATTGGCTATAATATCAGTCCAAAGATTGCTCTTACTTCCACCACCAATCATTCTTAGATGATCCAGTTTACACCCTCTTTCCCTAAATTCTTCAAT
>DAOSDD010000378.1:0-3182 GCA_035362115.1 Clostridiales bacterium
ATTGCCTCCATCCCAAAATTTACTTATTAAATCAATTACATCCTTAAAGGAGAGATTTATTTCTCTGGCAGAACTTATAAATTCATTTACCATTTCATTAGTGAGTTCAGTTTTTATTTTTGACAAAACACTTTCATCTATATAAATAATACTGCCCTGATTGCCATTTGTAAGAACATAACCTTCCTCCTCCATTAACTTAAAAGCTTTTTGAGCGGTATTCGGATTAATATTTAATTGTGCCGCAATTTCTCTTCTTGATGGCAATTCATCACCTGACACAACTTTTCCCAGTAATATTTGTTGTTTCACATACAAAGCTATTTGTACATATACAGGGATTCTGTTATTTAGCTTAATATTTTGGAAATTCAGCACAAGTTACTCACCATCCCTATTCCATCCCATTTTATCCTATTTCACTTCATACAAGCCACTACCATTTATGATAGTTGACAGTTGACCCTATTCTACTGGTTACACTCGGTGATATACAAGGTTAATACATAACCGGAGTTTTGTGTCTACAAGTATGCGCGATATACCTTATTATGTAAGGTTAATATGCTATTAACCGGTAAATTTACTCTCTATGTGTATTATACGACTAATACACATGCAAAGTCAATGGGATTCTTTATATGCGCCTTATATTATACGATTATACGATTAACCTTAAAAAGTTGACAGAAAAATAAAGTTTCCTATTTACCACCCAATTAAGGTCATTTGCATATTATGAAGTAATTAATAATCTTATGGAGTGGTAATTATGTATGATTTTAAAGTGGGGGACATAGTAGCAAGAAAATCTTACGGCGGAGATATTTATTTTAGAATAGCAGATATTATTGAAAAAAGTGGCGGTAAACAAACCTATATTTTAAAGGGACTTTTCTACAGAATCGAAGCGGATTCCAATGGGGATGATCTTGTAAAACAGGATACCGGTGTTGCTTATCGAAGTATAGAAAAGGATATTTATACTGCTAGAAACAATATGTATAGAAATGCATCAACAATGAACAGGGCACGGATTTTTCCTTTTCTTAGACTAAGCACCGAACCTGGGAGGATACTTCATATTGACGCTGATGAGAGTTTTTTGAATATGTGCCTTAGGCACTACAAAGAATATAGAATACCTGCAGTTGGCAAACTGGCAAAAGAGAGTGAACAACCGGGGGTAGTAAGAAAATACTTGGAAACATACCGGCCAAATGTACTAGTGCTGACAGGGCATGATAGTTTCAAAAAAAATTCCGATAAAAACAATATTGGAAGCTATAGCAATTCAAAGTACTTTATCGAATCAGCCAGGATCGCAAGAAAGTATGAGTCTAATCCAGACAGACTTTGCATATTTTCCGGAGCGTGTCAATCTTATTATGAACAGATAATGGATGCAGGGGCGAACTTTGCAAGCTCTCCTGGCAGAATACTGATTAACGCCCTGGACCCTGCGTTTGTAGCTCAAAAAATATCGCTTACAGACTCCAGAACAGCAGTAACACCTGACAAAGCTGTTGCTTTAACAATTTCAGGTAGTAAGGGAATATGGGGTATTAATACAAAAGGACAACTTAAAGCAAGGTACGCGTTTATGTAAAAATAATGGGATAAAAATAATGGGGACACTTCTCTACTTTTCTAAAATTAACAGATAATGAAAACGAAGGGGACACTTATCCTGAAATAATGGGGACACTCCTCTACTTCTCAAAATAAGTGAATAAGGAAGGAAAGAGAATAAGGGGGGACAGATCTGGAGAACTGTCCCCCAACACACACCCCAACACACAATAAACCATTTACATATGCAAATGGTATGGTATAATAAAAAATATACAAGTTTCCGTGCTTGTATATTGATATTATAACGAGGCAATAGATGTCACCCGCCTCTATAGGTGGCATTGCACTGATAGAATAATGATTAATTAAATAATGATTAATCGGGAGATAAATAATGGGACGAATATTAAAGATACAGCAGGTATTAAAAGTACGGCAGATATTTAAAACGTTTATGAAAGGTAAATTAAGGCTTCTTTTTGCGGCAGTACCGCTAATTGCTTTAATTTCTATATTTGGTGTTTCTGCAACGAAAGCTTGGGAAGTTAATATTGATAATAAATACATATGTGTAGCTAAAACAAAGGATGTTGTGCAAGGAATAATGGATGATATTAAAACTGAAGCAGAAAATCGCTATGGAACTGAGATTGTTATTCCTAATAAAATAAGTTTCAATAGTGTGCTTTTCGCTAACAAAAAAATAGTCAATGAAAAAGAAATCAGGAACCAATTGGAGGGATATGCAACATTAATTGCTAAGGCCTTTGCAATTAATGTAGATGGTAAACCAATTGCATTACTAAAGGATAAAACTTCTGCAGAAGAAGTTCTAAACAGAATCAAAGAACCTTATGCCGAGGATGGAGAAGGTGATGTACATATTGGTTTTGTTGAGGATGTTGTAATTGCGGAAAAGGAAGTACCTGTAAATGAGCTGAAAGAACCGGATGATGTTTTTAAAAGCATATTTCTTCAGAACGATCAGGTAAAAAAATATACAGTAGAAAAGGGAGATACAATATCAGAGATTGCAGAAGAATTTGGAATGAAAGTAGCAGATATTAAGAAAGCAAATCCTGAGATAAATGTTGATAAAATATCTATTGGACAAGAGATATGTTTAATGGTGCCCAGGTACACTATAAATGTTAAGAAAATGACATATACAACTTATGAAGAAAATATCCCCTTTGAGCAAAAATCCGAAAACAGTGGAGATTTATACAGAGGTGAAAGCAAGGTCAAGGTTAAGGGGATTGAAGGACGAAAACTGGTAAAGGCAGAGATTGTTAGTATTAATGGTATAGTAGAAGGAACTAATATTATTGACGAAGAAGTTTTAGAGACTCCGAAAGATGAAATTGTGTTCAGAGGAACTAAAGAGCGACCACGGACCCTTGCATATGGTGAGTTTATTATGCCCAGCAGAGGCAGTATTTCATCACGTTTTGGTCAAAGATGGAGCTCACAGCATACAGGAATAGATATAGCTGTACCGAGAGGTACTCCCAATAAAGCAGCGGACGGCGGAGTTGTAACATTTGCCGGATGGAGTGGAGGCTATGGGAAATTAGTAATTATTGACCATGAAAATGGTTATACCA
>DAOSDD010000379.1:0-3126 GCA_035362115.1 Clostridiales bacterium
CCAATTAAAAGGCTCTACAGCACCTTCACTTATGCCCCTTACCAATATTTTCTTCACTTAAATTAAATGCACCCTTGGTGTTAATCTAAAAGAGGTTATCTCTTACTTTCCACCTTTTACTTCCTACCTCTCACCTCTCATTTCTTATTGCACCACCCATCTTATAAGTCCTGTATCAAATTTATTAATTAAATCAGGATGATAGGGAATTACACGGAAAGTATAAGAATATTCACCTCCGTCATCAAGTTTTATTTCAGCAGTGTAAAGCCAGGAAGCTGACCCTGTTTTTTCAATCATTTTCATTTCTTTTACCTGGGGCTCTTCAATGTCATTACTGTGATTTAGTTTTCTATAATAAACTTCTACTTTTACATTTAATGGGTCTATATTACCCATATTTACATTCGCAGAAATAGCAATCGAATTGCCGGCCGGTGTCTTATATTCTTTAAGATGATTCAATGTTTTTTCTGCAGATATGGATACTTGTGACCAGTTTTCTTCGATGAATGATTTCCATTCTGCCAGGTTAATTGCGTAACTGTAGTAACTGGATATTATTTTGTCTACTCTTGTTATGGATGGAATATACATTTTATTTGTATAATCCTGTACCGTCCTATGTGTGCTGAAGCGGTATGCAAGGGATTTTATTGATTCTTTCATTAACCTGGTCCAACCTGTTGGAATCCCGTTGGCATCTCTGCGAAAATATAGAGGAATAATCTGGCTTTCAAGTATGGAATATAATGATTCACTGTCAGCATTGTCCTGATAATATTCATCATCACAGTAAGTACCGTTGCCTATGACCCATCCGTTGTTGCCATTAAACCCTTCACACCACCATCCGTCCAGTATACTGAAATTAATAATGGCATTAATGCATACTTTTTGTCCACTGGTACCACTTGCTTCCAAAGGTCTTCGTGGATTATTGAGCCATATGTCCACTCCCTGGACCATTTTACGTGCCAGGGCAATATTGTAATCTTCTACAAGAACTACCTTTCCCGTAAATCCTTCGCTTGATGCAATATCATTAATATATTTAATAACTTCATGTGCCGGTCTGTCTGCCGGGTGAGCTTTACCGGCAAATATAATTTGTACAGGCATTTCAGGATTATTAAAAATTGATTTAATCCTCTCAATATTCCTAAAAATTAAATTTGCCCTTTTATATGTTGCAAATCTACGAGCAAAACCAATAGTAAGCGCATCGGGATCCAATAAATGATCTGTTTCCCTTATATTTTCAGGGGAACAGCCATTAGATATTCTTTGAAGTTTAATTTTTTCCCGTAAATATACAATAAGCTCATTTTTCAATTGTATATGAATGCTCCAAAGCTGGTTATCAGGAACTTTATCTATATTTTGCCATATGCTTTTTTCTGATATTTTCTCCTGCCATTCTTTACCTATATACTTATCAAAAAGTTTTTCTAATGATGCCGAAAGCCAGGATGTAGTATGAATACCATTTGTTATATGGATTATAGGAACTTCATCTTCAGGAACTCCAGGCCATAAATTATTGTATATATTTCTGGTAACGGCTCCATGGAGTTCACTTACCCCATTTTTTCTACCTGCAAGAGTTAAAGCTAAAACTGTCATATTAAAGTTTTGGTTATCATTTACTTTTAAACCCATGTCAAGGAATTGATGCCTGCTTATCCCAAGGTTATTCCAATAATTACTAAAATACTTGTCTATCATGTATAACGGAAAGACATCATTCCCAGCAGGGACAGAAGTGTGTGTAGTAAAAATTATATGTGCCTGAGCTACTTCTTTAGCTGCTTTGAAGGATAATTTTTTTTCATGTATATGTTTTCTGATTATTTCGAGTCCTAAAAAAGCAGAGTGTCCTTCATTCATATGGTATACCCATGCATTAATGCACAAAGCTTCTAAAATTCTTACCCCGCCTATGCCAAGCAGTATCTCCTGTTGTACTCTGGTTTCCTGATCACCACCATATAAACGTGCAGTCAGCCATCTATCAGACTCATTATTTTGCTCTATATCAGTATCCATCAGATAAAGTGATACTCGTCCAATTTTTACTTCCCACACTTTTGCATAAACCATTCTGCCAGGCAATTCAATATTGATCAGTACTTGTTCTCCCTCATTATTTAAGGCGGGTTGCAGAGGTAGCCTGGACACATCCAAATCGGAGAAAACTGTCTCTTGCCATCCGTCCTTATTAATCCGTTGGCTGAAATAACCTTGCTTGTATAGTAAACCTATTGCCGTAAAGGGGATACCAAGATCACTGGCAGATTTACAGTGGTCACCAGATAAAACACCAAGTCCCCCCGAGTATATAGGCAATATCTCGTTTAAGCCATACTCAGCCGAAAAATATGCTACCACATGATTACCTATATTCGGATAATTTCTATTAAACCAGGTATTTTTATCTGATAAATATGAGTCAAACTCATCAACTACTTCACCAAATTTTAACATATATGCCTTATTATTCAAGGCTTCTTCGAGTTTATTACTACTTACTTCCTGAAGAAAGAAAATAGGGTTTTTACCTGTTCCCTCCCAAAGGTCGGAGTCAATATCTTCAAACAAGTCTAATGCATCAAAATTCCAGGACCACCAAAGGTTATATGCAATATCTTTCAACCTTGACAGCCTTTCTGGAAGAATGGGGTTTACAATTATTTTTCCAGTTAAAAACATACGCATCCTCCAATTTATAAATTGTATTTTAATTTCAAATTTCATTATTATTGTTATTATCTATTTATTAGTTTATTATTAGCATAATTTCATTTTATAATATTATGATTTATAATATAATTATTACTGTTGTTTTGCATTTTTATTATAAAACCTGATTTTAAGCTATTTGTATCTCAGTATGAAAGTATATGATATCAAGACTTTTAGCTAAAAGTGCAAAACTATAGAATTATTATAATAAAACAACACTGGTTATTTGTTATAGTGTTGAGCATATTGCTATTTTACCTTAAAATATTATGTAGCTATACGGTTACTATGAGCAAGTATATGCGGTTCAGGAGGGTGCGTTTTTTAAAAAGTGAAGAAATATTTACCAGGAGCTGACGTTACGCCGCTTAGAGCCTTTAA
>DAOSDD010000380.1:0-3103 GCA_035362115.1 Clostridiales bacterium
TGGACAGAGGCTTCCCTACAACCATGCTTCTTCCAATTACTACAATGTTTTTACCCTGTATCGATATGTCATAGTAATCCAGCATTTCAATTACTGCCTCAGGTGTACATGGCGCAAATCCGCTTTCATCCCCTGCAAAAATTTTTGCAATATTAACAGGGTTCATACAATCTATATCCTTCTCAGGTGATATGAGAAACTTAACATTTTCTTCATCTATGTGCTTCGGTAAAGGCCTGAACATAAGTATGCCGTGAATTTTTTCATCATCGTTTATTTTCTTTACTTGTGAAGCAAATTCTTCCTGTGATATATCTTCAGGAAATTCAAAAACCCTTACTCCGACTCCAATGCCTTCGCATCTTTTGATGGCACCACGTTCATATGCAAGATCATCAGGTCTTGCACCGACCCTGATTATTCCCAGTGTAGGTAAAATACCTTTTTTATTTAAATTATCTACATCAAGAAGCATTTTTTCTTTCATTGCTTTTGTTACTTCAATACCCTTCAACAATGAAGCCATGTAATTTCCTCCTTAAGTGTCGAATTTAGTTGACTTGCACCATTTGCATCCAATTCATATAACTGGCACCACTTTTGCTTCAATTCAGGTTTCTGGGACCATTTCTGTTTAATTTAGATACATGGTAGCATTTCTGTTTAATTTAGATATCTGGTAGCATTTCTGCTTCAATCGATATATATATTTTATCTGCCTTGCTTATTCCTTCTTCCAGCATATTCTTTGCTTCATTATTTATTTTGACGGCATATTCCCTGTCCTTCATTAATTTTGTGTTAATAAATACATTAAGACTGGCACCCATTAACGCAGCCTTGCAGAAAAGCACACCCACTCCCACATCGCTTATTGCCAGTTTTGTACCTTTTACCGCCAATTCTTCATGAAGTTCTATTGCCTTCAATGATGTCCTCATTATTTCCAGAGGAACGCTGCAGGCTATCTTTAAAGCCTCTTCCATTATGGCATCACGTTTTCCCTTTTCTTCTTCAGTATTTTTGGGAAGCCCATATGCCTTTGATAAAGGCTCAAAAACCTCTGCATCCTTTTCTACCAGCTCAAGTAGCTCCTGTTGAAGATTTTTTGCTTTTTCAAGTATATTCTTTATATCATCCTGATAGTTTTCATACTTTTTCTTTCCCAGTGTAAGGTTTCCCACCATGCTTCCCAGGGCCATTCCGATGGAACCTACCAGAGCTGAAGCACCGCCGCCTCCGGGAACAGGCTCCTTTGAAGCAAGTATATTTACAAATTCTTTGCAAGATTTATGTGCTATCATATTTTAACTCTCCAATATTAAAAATTTCATATAACTATACCATAAATTTAACTATATCTATAACCTTAGCTATAACTATAATTTTGACTATAACTGCAACTGTAATTATTTATACCAATTCAATCCCAGTCCATAGTAATAAGAGACTCTTTATGTTCTATATAGAACAGGTTTTAAAATGATTAAAACCTGCTTCTGTTACCTTGATGTAACTTACGATTTGCTAATTCTTCATTGATTATTTCAAATCGTAAATTATATAGCTAAAACAACCCTGATATCCTGCCGGTGGAATCTACATCAATTTTTTCGGCAGCAGGTACTTTAGGCAAACCCGGCATTGTCATTATATCTCCTGTTAATGCTACTACAAAACCTGCTCCTGCAGATACTTTTGCACTTCTTACAGTAACCCTGAATCCTATAGGCTTGCCAGGTTTTTTCTGGTCATCGGACAGAGAATACTGAGTTTTTGCCATACACACAGGAAGTTTTCCATAGCCATTCGCTTCAAGTCTCTCTATTTCTTTAAGAGCTGAAGGCGCAAAATCCACTCCATCTCCGCCATATATCTCTTTAACTATAGTCTCGATCTTATCTTTTATTGAATCATCTTCCTTATAAAGATATTTAAAGTTGGTTTTGCCTTCATCTATTAACCTAACTACTTCCTTTGCCAGTTCAATTCCACCTTCACCGCCTTTTGCCCAAACTTCAGACAAGGCAACATTTACACCATATTCTCTGCACTTATCTTCAACAAATTTGAGTTCTACTTCAGTATCTGTAGGAAATCTGTTCACAGCAACTACTGCTGGTAATCCAAATTTAACAGTTATATTTTCTATATGTTTAAGAAGGTTGGGCATTCCCTTTTCAAGATAACCGAGATTTTCAATGCCAAGTTCATTTTTCGAAGCTCCCCCATGGAGTTTAAGTGCTCTGACAGTAGCAACTATTACTACTGCAGAAGGCTTGAATCCCGCTGTACGGCACTTAATATTAAGGAACTTTTCAGCGCCAAGATCCGCGCCGAATCCGGCTTCTGTAACAACATAGTCAGTTAGCTTTAAAGCCATCTGTGTAGCCATTATGCTGTTACACCCGTGTGCTATGTTAGCAAAAGGACCTCCATGTATAAAAGCCGGTGTATGCTCCAGGGTTTGAACCAGATTGGGCTTTAACGCATCTTTGAGGAGAGCTGCCATAGCACCTTCCGCCTTTAGCTGTCCTGCTGTTACAGGTACATCATCCCTTGTATAACCAACAACAATATTGCGCAGTTTATCTTTCAGGTGCTCGATATCTCGGGCAAGGCATAAAATGGCCATTATCTCCGAAGCTACAGTTATATCGAACCCGTCTTCTCTCGGAATACCGTTTGTCCTTCCATTTAAACCATTAACAATAAATCTTAACTGCCTGTCATTCATATCCATGCATCTTTTCCAGGTAATTTTTCTTGTATCAAGTCCCAGTTCATTTCCCTGATAAATATGGTTGTCTATAATTGCTGCAAGTAAATTATTTGCGGCGCCTATTGCATGTATATCTCCTGTAAAGTGCAGATTAATATCTTCCATAGGAATAACCTGTGCATATCCTCCGCCAGCAGCTCCGCCTTTTATTCCAAACACCGGACCTAAGGAAGGTTCTCTGAGAGCAATTATGGCTTTCCTGCCTAACCTGCTTAACGCATCTCCAAGGCCCACGGTTGTGGTTGTTTTACCCTCACCTGCCTGAGTAGGTGTAATGGCAGTTACCAGAATAAGCTTGCCATTTTCTTTATCCTTTATACT
>DAOSDD010000381.1:0-3083 GCA_035362115.1 Clostridiales bacterium
TAGCCAAAATATTAATTTTAGCTCTGTATTTCCCCGATGTTAATTTTACTCCCTCTTTGCTGGTCATATTCCAGGTATCCTGCCATTTCAAAGACTCGGCCGGTGCAATATCTTTGTAAATAAGAGCCATTGTAAAGAATTTGTCATCCGAATATTTATATACCTCTTCACCTTTTTCATCAGTTATTGTTACTTCAAACTGTTGTCCGGAGCTAAACTCGAGCTTTTTTGGCTCATCATAATGATTAATAAGTTTAAAATCAAATATAACTTTATCATCTTTTATTTCATAACTGCCTATTGTCTCAAATTTATCTTGTGCTACAGGCTGATTTTTAGGGTCTTGCTCATGGTCTATAGCTTTATGCGTATTAAACACCAAAGCAGCCAGTTCACCATATCTGACATTATCCTTTGGTGCAAAGATCCTACCACCCCTGCCATTGGCTATATTTTTCATATAAGCTACAGTTATGCCATGGTTATATTTCATATCTATTTTATCTGTATCTGAATAAATGATCATTTTTATAACTGGAATCTGATCCAAAACCTGGCCTGTTTCTTCTGACCACATTTTAGCAAGTTCATATACAACAGCTTCTCTGGTTAATGTGTCTGGTGCACCACTATATTCTTCATTTATTACAAGTCTTACGATGTTTTGGAAATCCTCCAATGTAATATAAGCTTCAAGATTTTTGTCTTTAAATATTGATTCTACACCATATTTTTCCGATAGTTGTTCTATATACGTATCAGCCCAGTGGCTAAGCTTATAATAAATAGGTACAACTTTTGCATCTTTTGCTGACGCAGATAATATATCTACTCCCTGTACAAATGCCGGAATTATTAAAGCTGTACACAAAGCACCTGTAATAATTGTATTTTTAGCTAATTTACTCTTCTTAATTTCCCTATTTCTCATAAATAACCATCCTTTTCGCTAATTTTATATTGTATACTATTAGACGATGATAAAAGCACATTGTTCCGTTCATTGTTCGTTCATTTGAAATTAAGGGGACATTGCTTCACATTTATCATTTGTTATTGACATTATTTTCATATTATGGTAAAATACATACCGAGGTGATAAATAATGCCAAGACGTGAAAGACAAAAATCCCCACAGTGCATGTACCATGTGATGTCCAGAAGTATTAGCGAAATAGATCTGTATCGTTCTGATGATGATAAAGATTATTATCTTAAACTCTTAAAGCGGTATAAAGATAAATATCATTGCAGTATTTACTCATATATCCTCATGGATACTCATGTCCATATGTACATTAATACTTGCGGTGCAGATATTTCGTCTTTCATGCGCAGTCTTAATACTGCCTATGTCAAATATTACAATAAGAAATACCAGAGGCATGGGCATTTATTTGGAGGCAGGTTTGCCAGCTTCATAGTTGACAACAATACATACAGCTTGACACTATCTGCATATATCAACAACAATGCAAAGGATTTGCCAGGCTACAGGGGAAAGGAAGAGCTGTATGCTTATTCGTCATATGGAATATATACTGGCTACAGAGATGATCCTGATGGGGTTGTGGACACTGATTTTATATTAAAGTGCTTTAGCAGCGACAAGAAGGAAGCTGGGAAAAAATATAGAGCTTTCACTGAATCTATGAGTAGTACAGGTATTGTGAAGGAAGTAGATGATAATATCACCAGGGCCTATACCGAAAACGAGTATAAGAGTGAGAAGAGCTATATTGTAAGGAGTGAAAAGCCTGATGATATACTGGGTAAAATCGAGAAAATACTTGGTGAAAAGCTATCAGGGGGATCACCGAAAAAATTATCAGAAGAATTACCGGAAGAATTACAAGCAGGATTAACGTCAGGATTATCAACAAGCTTATCTGTAGAGTTACAAACAGGACTATCTTTAGGAATATCAACAGAGTTGAGGCTAAAGTACTCTAGAGAAACCAGCAAGGTCAGGGCATTTGTAACGTACACCCTAAGGACCCTCTGCGGCTACACATATAAGCAGTTATGCCAGTATGTGGGAAATATGTCCTTATCAGGGATCTCAAGGCTTGTAAGTGAAGGTTTCAGGCTGCTGAAAGAACAGGTAGTGTACAGAAATATCTTTAATGCATTAATTCAAACAAGCTAATACTAGTCTGATAATTAACTTGATAAATGTATTAATTACTCTCGTTTCCTAAAACAATTAAATAAACAAAGTGCAATAAAAATTCGCATTAATGATAATGGCTAAATAAAGGAGCTAAATTAACATGCTCTTTATTCTTAGGCCTTGCACAAAGTGCAAGACCTTTTTGCTATTGAATTATTCTTTGTCTGAGCCATAGATTTGAAATAAAACACTAAACATTCTGTAAATTTTCAAAAAGTATAAGAAAAATCTATATAAAACTGTATCAAGTATATAAAATATATATATAAATGAAATAAAAAGAGAAATGTCCCCTTTTTCCAAATTACAATACAACAACTCTATTGCGTCCGTTATGTTTACCCTGCAATAAAGCCATATCAGCATTCTTAATTGTACCTTCTATTCCAAGTGATTCACTATATTCCGATACCCCAAAAGTCATTGTTATTTTCAAGCTGATGTCTCCATATTGAATACTTTCGTTTTCTAATTTTTTTCGAATCCTTTCTGCTAGAATGTTCGCTCCATCATGATTTGTATCCGACAAAAGAATCAGGAACTCTTCTCCTCCCCATCTCGATAGAATATCCTGCTCCCTGCAACAGTCGGATATAAGTCTTGCTATATTAAAAAGAACAAGATCGCCACAGTCATGCCCATAACGATCATTAATTCTTTTAAAATAATCTATATCGCTAATTATTATTGAAAATAAGGATTTGCTTCTTTTATACCTTGTTTCTAATTCATTAATCTTTTCAATAATATATCTCCGATTATATAGACCAGTCAAAGGATCTTTTATAGATAAATCTTCAAGTTTCACAATTACCTGCCGCAGCTCCAGTTTCAAGGCTTGCTCTTCTTCAATGCTTTTCTGCAGCATTTCAACACCATTCGCCAGCTTTCCTATTTCGTCTTTTCTTTG
>DAOSDD010000382.1:0-3047 GCA_035362115.1 Clostridiales bacterium
TTTAAAGGCTCTAAGCGGCGTAACGTCAGCTCCGGGTAAATATTTCTTCACTTTAAAAAATGCACCCCTATTACCTATTACCTGTTACCTATTACCTATTGCTTTTTATTTGCTGCCAGAATAAGTAATACATCTTTTACATGCATATGTTAGCTTATTTAATTCTATACATAAACACATATTTATAGCAATCCAATATCAACATATGGATGCATTATATCCATATGGAATATATTTACACCAGTATTAGCAACATTTTTATATTTTGTAGCAATTATATGTATTGATATTATTTTATACAGATTTTATAATAAAGTAAATAGGCTTTCCAATATATTTAAAGTCATAAGCAATAATTTTATAAATATGTTTATAACCAACTTTATAAATTAGCCTTATGAGTTCAAAATATTGATTTATTAAAAGTAAGATTAAATATTACGAGTTTCAATGTATTGATGATGTATTAACACTAAATTAATTTTTCAATAAAATTATAATATGGTTAACACCCGAAAAGTCATGAAATGACTTTTCGATGAAATTTAAGGTACCTTGAGTTTCATCAGCCTTCTTAAAGAAGGCAGGATAACCATATTAGATTGCACCAGGTTGCAACAAAGCTGCAACTCCCTGCAGGTTAACCTGCAGGGAAAAGTTGTGATACGGCTTTCTGGAAGCAATCATAATATATCAAATGGAGGAATATTACAAATGGGAAATATGCAAATAAAACCAACCAGGAAAAAATGGAAAGGTACAATGACCGATCGGGAAAGGTTTAATAACCAGATGCATTATAAGGAAATAGACCGTTGTTTCAACATGGAATTTGGCTACTGGAATGAAAATTTTAACGAATGGTCTATCTTTGTAGAAAATAATATAATAAATAATTCACAAGCTGACATATTTTTTAATTTTGACATAATAGAGGTAGTATCTGGTAATGTGTGGATAAATCCTTCTTTCCCACATAAAATTATCGAAGAGCATGAAAAGACAAATATTATTATGAATTCTGACGGTCTTATGGCTGAAGTTCCAAAAGACGGTCATGATACTATTCCTCACTTTATTAAGTCTTCCATAGAAACCCCTGATGATTGGAAGAAGGTTAAAACAGAAAGGTTTAGGAGAGATGACCCCAGGCGTAAAGTTGATGTAGAAGAAATCAAAACGGCCCATCCTGAAAACAGAGATTATCCACTGGGAGTCAATTGCGGTTCAATGATTGGTAAAATTCGCGATATGTTAACATTTGAAGGCCTTGCATATGCCTGCTATGATTACCCCGATATGGTTGAAGATATGGTTGAAACATGCTGTGTGCTTGTTGAAGATTTTTTGGATCAGGTATTGCCCCACATTGATTTTGATTATGCTACCGGTTGGGAAGACATATGCTTTAAGAATGGACCTATTGTTTCTGTAGACTTTTTTAAAAATGTTGTAACACCAAGATATAAACGAATAAGTAAAAAATTGCATGCTGTGGGAATTGACTTATGGTATACTGATTGTGACGGAGATGTAAGGCCTATTCTTCCTTATTTGTTGGAAGGTGGAATAAACTGTCTTTTCCCCTTTGAGGTTAATGGATGTTCACACCCTGCCGAACTGCTTTCAGAATACGGCAAAGAATTGAGAATTATGGGTGGTGTTGACAAGTTACAGTTAAAGAAAGGGAGAAAGGCAATAAAGGAATATCTCAATACCCTCACACCCCTTGTTGAAAGAGGAGGATATATTCCTTTTTGCGATCATCGCTGCCCACCTGATGTAAGCCCTGATGACTACCTATATTACCTCGATTTAAAAGAACAGATGTTTGGGTTAAAATAGCTGCTTTAATTTAGTCATGTGAAGAACCTACACGAAGCAGGGGAATAGTTCTCCTGCTTCGTGTAGGTTCTTCTTCACTGCTATGAAGGTAAGTGAAAGCAGATGGAAGCATAGGTACCACTTCTAATTTCCGTGTCGTGATTTACGAATTTTTCCTTGCCTTAAACATAACAATCCGTAAGCTTTGTTCAAACCATATACTCAAAAAAGCAAAAAATGTTTAGCACTCCTTTTTTGCCGTGCCTGTCGCGATAGCAACTGGCAAAAGGTAAAAAAGGAGCGGTTAATAATTTTTTGCTTTTGTTAATCGAATAATGCCATATTTTTGGTCATATACAGGATATACAGAAAATGCGCCCAATAACAGGTTTATTATTTCAAAAACCAGAATAATATGATATACTGTGGCAGAAGAAGGAGGATTTTATGCAAATATGTCACGCATAATAATTAGAAAATATCAAAACCCTGATTGTAAAGATGTATTGAAGATATGTTACAAGACAGGCTATATGGGAAATGATTTGGAAAGTACAGGTAAGTTTGACGATATGAAGCTTTTTGGTTATTTCTTTTGCATGTATTATCTCCTTTACGAAAGGGATCATTGCTTTGTCGCTGTGGATAAAGATAATAATTGTAAAGTTGTTGGGTATATTATTGGCACATTGGATACTAATATACAAATAAGATTATTTATAAAAAAAATGCTTATAAGAATAGGATTAAGAATATTATATACTATATGGAAATATCCTGACACTTTCAAGAATATCATGAATATGCTTAAGAACAGAACTCGGAAATATACGCCGAAAAGTCTATATTGCGATTATCCCGCCCACTTTCATATAAACCTTTTACCCGAATATCAGGGGATGGGCATAGGTATGTTATTATTAACTGAATTTGAAGTCCATGTAAAGGGAAGTGCGGGTAAGGGAATCCACCTTAAAACTTCAAATAAAAATTATAATGCAATTAAATTTTATGAAAAAAACGGATATGTGAAATTGTTGGAATTTACAGATATATTATGGGTAGGAATAGAAAACTACAAAACGGTTATCTTTACTAAAAAGCTATGAACTGTAGAAGATAGAACCTGGAAAATAAAACCGCAGAATGAAATATAAGAGCAAGTCCATAGCGGGAGTTTACTAAATATATAAAAAATGTTACAAGCATTAAGTTGTGAAATG
>DAOSDD010000383.1:0-3042 GCA_035362115.1 Clostridiales bacterium
ATTTATTTTTTAAAATTCTTGTGCAAAAAATATGCACATGCGCATTAGTTTTTCAAAAATTTATCAATTTCTCTCAAACTAGCTTTAGTCCTCCATGTCTTTATAAACAAACAACTCTATAAATAAACTATACCAAACTATATATAATGATTTTGCGCTAATTTTCTATTTATGTCAATATTGCATTAAGAATTGGGCGCATCATTAATATATGAGGAAATATATTCCAGAAGCTATCATTACGGTGCCTAGAGCCTTTAAATTCACTGCAGGTAAAATCATGCTTGTAAAATAACCTAAACAAATTCTATATTTTGAGTTATTTAATTGCCATAGTTTATTCTAATTATCTCTACACCTTTCAAAGCATTATTTATAAGGTTGTCAATGTCCAATTTTGATTCGGAAAATAATATACTTTCCAACTTCGGTTTCGTCTGGGGATGCTTTGCTACAAACACAGTACAGCAGTCTTCATATGGTAATATTGAGGTTTCAAAGGTCCCAATTTTTCTCGCCAGACTGATTACTTCATTCTTATCCATACCTATAAGAGGTCTGAACACAGGCATTTTAACTGAGGAATTAGTTACTGAAAGGCTCTGAATTGTCTGGCTTGCAACCTGACCCAGGCTCTCACCGGTTATCAGTGCAAGAGATCCTGTTCCGGCAGCCAATTTTTCAGCTATCATCATCATAATTCTACGCATTATAATGGTCATCTGATCATGTGGACATTTTTCTGCAATTTCCAGTTGTATATCAGTAAATGGCACTATATATAGATTTATATTCTGGCAATATTGTGAAATTATTTTCGCCAGGTCAATGACTTTTTCCTTTGATCTTTCGCTGGTATAAGGATAGCTGTAGAAATGGATTGCATCAACTTCCAATCCTCTCTTAGCCATCATCCATGCAGCAACTGGACTGTCAATTCCTCCTGATAATAATAACATGGCTTTCCCATTTGTTCCAACTGGTAAGCCACCATTTGCATGAATAATCTCAGTATAGATATAGGTAAATTCCCTTACCTCTACATAAACCATAAAGGAAGGGTTATTAACATCAACGCTCAGTGATGGGAGGCTGTCCAGCAAAAATCCTCCCAACTCTGCATTAATTTCTCTTGAATCCATATGAAATTTTTTGTTGCCTCTTTTAGTTTCAACTTTAAATGTTCTTTCTTTTCCCTCTTCAAAAAGTTTCTTTACCAACCCTAAAGCATGCAACTTAATTTCTTCAAAATCATTATTAATTTTAATTGCCGGACTGACCGAAACAATACCAAAAATTTTAATTAACTTGTCAATAGCCTTTTCAATATTATAGTTTTCTTCTATAGACTCTATATAAATTCTCCCTTGTGACCTTTCAACACTTATGGGTCCCAGACCATATAGGGATTTTTTTATATTACTTACAAGTTTTCGTTCAAAAGTAGCTCTATTAAGACCTTTGAGCATTATTTCCCCATACCTTACCAATATAACTTCATTCATACTGTTTTCTCCTTCCGAAAATGAGTCATAAATTTATAATAATTTATTATAACATCAGTGCATTCTGTCAATCGGATTTCTTTACTGATTGTATTTATCATAACGTATTTTAGGTATAATTTCCTTTAAAGCATTAATAGTCTCTATAATATCCTGTTTGCTGTTAAACTCACAAAAACTGAAACGTATTGCTCCATCTATCTTATTAGATTTATATCCCATTGCCTTAAGAACATGGCTATGCTTATTTTTCCTTGAAGAGCATGCTGAACCTGTAGAGACATAAATATTTTTTTCTTCAAGATGATGTAGAAGTACTTCTCCTTTTACATTACTAAAAGAGACATTTAGTATATATGGAGATGAGTTTTGTGGCGAAATGATACTAAATTCTTCAATATTTTCTTCCAGCATCATCCTGAACATTTTATTTAATTCCGATACTGTATTCCAGTTGTTCTCAATATTATTATGAATTATTTCAGCCGCAAGACCAAAGCCGCATATACCCGGAATATTTTCCGTTCCCGAACGGACTAGTGTTTCCTGTCCGCCTCCAAGGATTATTGGCTTAATTTTTATTTTATCTTCTTTATAGAGTGCTCCAACCCCTTTAGGTCCATGAATTTTATGGGAGCTGAATGTAATCATGTTTATGTTTGACTTTATAGGCTTAATTTGCAATTTCCCATATGCTTGTACTGCATCAACATGCAGGATTGTTTCCTTGTTACACATATTTCTTATAGATGCAATTTCATTTATAGGCTGTATAGCTCCCATTTCATTATTTACATACATAACACTTATTAATGCCGTATCAGAAGTAATTTTATTTTCAAGCATATCAAGGTCAATAATTCCATTTTGATCAACATCTATATAATCAACTGAGTAGCCTTCTTCTTGAAGGTATTTAAAAACCTCAAGTATTGATGGATGCTCAATTTTAGTTGTTAAAACATGCCGCCCTTTTCTGGGGTTTGCTCTTAAGTATCCAAGAATGGCAAGGTTATTTGCCTCAGTTCCTCCTGATGTAAAAAATATCTCTTTTGAAGAAACATCGAGAGAATTTGCTATGGTTTCTCTTGATTTTTTCATCAATCTTTCAGCCTCTATCCCCTTGGTATGGAGAGATGATGGGTTGCCATATACTTCTCTGTTTATATAACTCATATAATCGATTACTTCGTCAAATGGTCTTGTAGTAGCACTATTGTCAAAATATATTTCTTTATCCATATCAACTGCTGTTCCTTTTCCTTTCACTTTTGCATAAGGTTTGTTCCTAAGTATTTTACCATATAATTATACTTTTAACCATATATAACTTATATGCGGGTGCATATTGTAAAAGTGAAGAAATATTTACCAGGAGCTGATGTTACACTGCCTAGAGCCTTTAAATTCAGCTTCGGGCAAAATCGAACTCATAAAATTGTCTGAACTGAATTTAAGAAACAATTTTATTCAAACAACGATTTTGCTTATCCTACGCTCAGATTAAAAGGCTCTACAGCAGCTTCACTTATGCTCC
>DAOSDD010000384.1:0-3039 GCA_035362115.1 Clostridiales bacterium
TTCATGCTCTGTTATACCAAAATACTCTGAATATTTTTTATCAAGTACAGTATAGACATCGACATTGTTTAACCACTGAAAATATTTTCTTTAGCTATACGATTAATTCCTGTTATTACACCTTTTTTTAGGCTGTTATTGTCCTTAAATGCTCCGCTTAATAATTCCCTCATAAAATCGACAGCTTCTCTTTGATAATCGTTAGTGTGAGCAGCATTTAAAGGTGTATCATATTCATCTATAAAAATCATTACTTTTTCCTTATGATATTTTTCCAAAGCTGATGATAGTATCTTTAAAGATTTACTGTAAGCTACAATGTCAGCCTTACCCTTTAGTATATCAATAAAGTCTTGTTTTTCGGTATCGAATAAGACATCAGAATCCTTTAAATACCTATATTTTGTAAATAAACTGGAAATATCACTTATTAGTCTATTATAGCAATACTCCCATGTTCTTTGTTTAATATCTTTAAATGTTAAATACATCACAGGATATTTCCCTAGTTCGGATATATATCTTTCTCCCTGTTGAAATATTTTTTTATCTTTAAATAAATAAGTGTTATCGTCACCTGAATTGTTGAAATAGTAGTAAAGCATGGAAAGATTAAGA
Source organism: Clostridiales bacterium (assembly GCA_035362115.1). Taxonomy (GTDB): domain Bacteria; phylum Bacillota; class Clostridia; order Acetivibrionales; family DUMC01; genus DUMC01. The sequence continues at coordinate 619 of DAOSDD010000384.1, forward strand.
GTTTTTCCAAACCTTCGTGGTCTGGTAAGTACAATTGTTTCGCTCTCATCGTTGATAATGTCCTTAATAAGTAGCGTTTTATCAACATAATATGCATTTCTATCTATTAAATTTTTATAATCTGATATGCCTATAGGCATCCCCTTTTTTCTTATTTCTCTCATATCAATATCCACCTTTTTACATGAATAATTTATTATATCACTTTTATTAATAACTTACCATAAAGGTAATTTTATGCTAACAAATTTACACTGATATTTTGCGCTTACAAATTAAGCGCCAAAAACACTATATTGGCAATTCTTTAAAAGAAGCCTATGATAAACCATCGAAAGTTTTTGCAGGGTTAGGCGGGAATATTGCAGTACCCGGCTTTAGCTTAATAACAGCTTGGTGTGGGAACGCTAGGTGTTGATGCAAGTTGCATACATATAATTATCAATTACATTTCCTATTGCATCTTTTATAATTGCTTTAGGATCATTCTCAAGCACTCTATTCCGCACTTTTTTGTATTGAACAGGCAGGTACTGACTTAATAAAGGTAAAGGAATGCCTGCACACTTCAGATTGCTTATAAGAATAGTAATAGAGTTCATGACTTCGGGTTTCAGAAGATAATATCTGCATCTATCATAGTAACTATATTTTCTGGAAATCTGTTGTTTAGCTATACCACCTGTGTAGTATTTAGCCCAATTGTCAGGTTGTTGAAGCATTACTCTGTCAAGTACTTCCACCAGTTGAGATATTTTTATATCAGTCTTGCTATAGTATGGCTCATTTTTCATACTGTTAAATAATTCTTTTTCTATGTGGCTAAGAGCAAATAATACTTCTCTTAATGCAAATGTAAGTGCAGGACCAACCTTAAGTATTGCTATACCATCCTCCACCATCTGCTTCAATTTATAGGGAGTTTGATAATCGGTAGAATGACCTTCAAATACAAGACCAGGGTGTCTTTTTAATGCTGCTATCAGTTGTGACGCAGTGTTTCTATTGTATTCACAAATAGCATTATCACCAAATTCAACGCCTGTCTGAACAACAACACCTACAATACGCTGTAATACACTACTTAATCCCTGTTTCCTGAAAGTTTCATAAAAAATATTTACTGTTTCTTCGAAGTCCTGTACCTTGGTTATTTGCAATTCTTCGTACTGCTCACATTTACTGCTTTCCCCAGAGATTATTGATTCGTTCCTTCCTGATTCATTTTCTCCGGATTTAATAGGTGCTTCATTCCCTCCGGGAACAGGCACTTCACTTCCTATAACATACACAGGTTGTATGGCTTTTCGATTTATTAATACTAATTCGTTGAAAGCACTTTCTGCAACATGACATAGCCTTGCGGCACGCAATGCAATTTCTTTGGTATCTAATATTTGATCAGGTGGATCATCGCTTAATTTTATGCTCGTATCAATATGGATTTTTGTAAAGCCTGCCAGAACATAGTCTCTTACCAGTTCCTCTGCTTTAAGCATTGCCTGTTCTTTACCATCATTTTTCCAGACTAGTGGACCAAGATGGTCACCACCAAGTATAATGTTTTCTAATGGAAAGTTAGCTTTCCTTGCAATAGAAAACACAAACTCTCTGAAATCAGTTGGTTTCATCTCTGTATATCCACCAAACTGGTTAACCTGATTGGCTGTTGCTTCAATAAGTACAAAAGTGCCATACTCCCTGGCTTTTTCGAAGGCTGCTTCTATTACAAATTCATTTGCACTGCATATTGAGCAAACACCTTTAGGAATGCCTATCTCTCTTAATCTTACTATATCTGCCAAAGGATGTACAGTATTCATGCTTTTTCACTCCTTAAATTAAATCTAATGGTAAATTTACTTTTAACAGAAATTAAACTGAACTGCTATAGCTAAATCATGCATGATGTCAAGTCGTGCAGAATATAAATGCAAGTGTGCTCATAAAGTATACTGGTAAAGCATGATCTTTAATTACTTATACACCTTATTTGAATATATTGGTATGGATAAATCACCTTTAAATTAATAGTAATCTTATACAATATACTACTATGTCAATTTGGAAAGCGATGTCTTCCGGGATAATTTTTGATAGCATCGGGAAGATGTATTCCTTACGGGTTAGCAAAAATCACCCTCCAGAAGTGCGCTTTCCATTAGCAATATAACAAAGTAGTATTAAAAAGTTGAACAACCATTATATTATAATCGATTTATACATAGACACATTAGTATATCTACTGCAAAATACATATAAGAGGTGATTATGAATGTACCAATCATATAACGAAATTTTCACACAATATGAAAGCCTTAAGCAGACATTTAATACTGTAATGGCAAAAAAAGACGAAATCATTGGTTTCTTTTCATCAGGCAGCGAGGAAGAAGCTGTATTTGTAGCTTGTGGTTCAAG
>DAOSDD010000385.1:0-3035 GCA_035362115.1 Clostridiales bacterium
AAAAAAGGCTTGGAGTTGAAGCTTTAAATTAAAGCACAAAACTATAAATAAATTGTAACTATAGTTTTGCATTTTTTTATTAAAAGCCTGATTTTAAGCTGTTAGTATCTCAATATGAAAGTGGCTGATTTCAAGGCTTTCAGCAAAAAGTGCAAAACTATAGTAATAATGCAGAACTAAATAATAAAATCACTATCAATAAGGTGGGGAAATGGGATATATCAAAACTCAAGGATTAGTAATTAAAGAGGTCAATACAGGTGAGGCGGATAAAATAATAACTATATTATCCAAAGAGTATGGAAAAATGTCTATAATAGCTAAAGGGGCAAGGAGGGCTAGGAGCAGGTTTACTGCTTGTACTCAATTTTTATGTTATAGTGAATTTTTACTGTTTGAAGGACGTGAAATCCATACAATAAATAGCTGTGAAGTAATTGAGTCTTTTTCAGAAGTTGGAAATGATTTAATAAAGCTGACTTATGCTGCTCATATAGTTGATTTAATATATGATACGGTACAAGAAGAGCAACCTGCTGATAAGACATTAAAATTACTTCTGAATACACTATATTATTTAATAAAAACTGACAGATCTCCTGAATTAATTACCAGAATTTTTGAGTTAAGGTATTTATGCATATTAGGATATGCGCCTTATGTTAAGGGGTGCATGAATTGCTCAAAGGATGGATTAGAGAACTTAGAAAACTTATTATTCAGTTTTAGAAAATGTGGGTTTATCTGTAATAGTCAAAACTGTTTTTCTGCTGATCCTTATGCATTAAAAATATCTTCTGGAACCGCCAGAGCAATATACTATATAGTATATTCCCATATGGATAAGTTGTTTAATTTTGAGCTTGCACCAATAGTATTAAAAGAATTGGGATATATTATAGATAGGTATTTAAAGGAGAGACTGGAGAAAAAATATGATAAGCTCAATTTCCTCAAGAATATAGACAATCTATAAAGCATAGGGTAGTTTTTATAAGTATATTTATCTTTTCAAATAGAGGCATATTGTCTTCCTACAATCCATTATATTCCGTAAACAATGTTCAGTCCTTTAGAGCCTATAAATTCACTTCAAGGCAATTCAAACTTGCTAAATGATTTTGAATAAAAAAAGCTCAACCGGAAAACACCTTTTGCAGATCATCCAGATAATCAAGGGATTGGATTGCAACTGTGCGTGACTGCTTTTTCCCCTATCGCAATAATTGTTAACAATTGATAAATAGGTCCTTCCAGTTCTATTATTGGTACTTTCATTAAGATACATAGATAATAAGGATGGAAGGAATGTCAATTTTAACAGCAACTCAATAAAAAAGTGGAATAAAGAATAAATCTGCTACCTGTACATAATGGATCTTATTATTTATAATTTTTATATAGATAACAACATGCAACTTGTAAAATCAACTTGTTAAAATCAACTTATTAAAAGATCGGTTAGTAAAAGTCAAAAGTTGTTTCCTCCTTTTCGCAGAAATATTATGATGCTTAATCATATTTCATACTATTTAGAGGAGGAACAATAATAATGAAAGGAGGAGTTTGAATGTCAAAAAGATGGATGAGATTCAATGCACTATTGATTACTATTGTTATGGTTTGCGCAGTTTTTGTTTCATGCTCGAGCAATAAGGATGATACCGGAAACGGTAGCATTGAAGGAAATTCAACAGCCGCTACCATAGCAGGGGATCAAACATCACAAGGAAAAAGCAGTAAATATCCGGATTTGAAAGAGCATGTACATGTGGACGTTTGGGGGTCAGGTGAACCAGGTACAGTTGCTGCCATGGAAAAATATTTTTCAGAATGCCTGGGAAGGAAATTCATTTTAAAATCGGTTCCTAACGACACTTATAATGAAAAGGTAAACACCATGCTTCTTTCTGGTGATTATCCAGACACCATTATGCTGGACAGAATACCTTCACAGTTTGTACAGTACAAGCAAAGCGGACAAATTATCCCACTGACGGAATACTTGAATAAATCCGAAAAACTAAAGTATCTTATTGAGAAGCAGAGCAAAGTTTTGGAAGATTTGACATACAGCAATGAAATCTGGGGAATTCCTTATGACAAATTTTCTACAAAAAATTTCTGGATTAGACAGGATTGGCTTGATAACCTGGGCTTGAAAAGGCCTGAAACCACCGATGAGTTCCTTGATGTACTTAGAAAATTCAAGGACAAAGATCCAGACATGAATCAAAAAGATGATACTATACCGCTTGTTATTGCTCAATACTTAAATGATTTTTGCGGTTTTTTCTATGCTTTCGGCGCCAATTACATGTTTGCACAGGACAGTAATGGGAATGCCATTGACGGTTTTTCACAGCCCCAGACAAAGGATGCACTCCAGTATATAAAGAACCTGATGGATGAAAATTTTCTTGAGAAGGAATGGATTACCACATCCTATTCGGTATTACGGCAGAAGACAACAGCAGGAAAAGTCGGTTCATCAGTATATTGGGGAAGCAGGTACCAATGGTTTAATGTAAATACTATACCCAATGTGCCAGAAGCCAGATGGGAAATGATTCCCTTTCTGAAGGGACCCAACGGGGACTATGGAGTTTTTCAGGATGGCGTAGGATCTCCATATTGCATCACTACCGGTTCTAAGAATCCCGATCAGGCGTTCGAATTTCTTGAGTGGCTTTTCGGAACAAAAGAAGGTTCCTGGCTATTTATGTTCAAGGAAACATATGTGCCTGCTTTTTATTATGAGAAACCACCAGAGGAATGTGTATACGATATAAAAGACGGAAAAATAGTTCCAACGCAATACACACTAAATATGAAACAACAAGGCATTTATTTGGGTTCTGCATACAGTCCGCTGCTTGTTTTCAGCGAACAGTTCGAACCGATATTTCCAGATGACCCTGTGGATGAATGGATGAAGAAATGGATTGAAATTCAACCCACTGTAGATGCAGCCATTATTCCCATTCCCAAGAGTCTTGATATGGAGGATGATTGGTATGCATCGCTATATGAAT
>DAOSDD010000386.1:0-3035 GCA_035362115.1 Clostridiales bacterium
ACAGTTGCCGAAAGCATCGTAAGAGCACTTGTTAAAATTGAGCGTCCTGTATCTTCTATTGTTTGCCTGATGGCATCAATCTTCCTTTTGTAACTTTCAAGATTCTCCCGGTATCTGCTGGTAAATAAAATAGCATAGTCTACAGTTGCTCCTAACTGAATAGCACCAATTATTACAGGAGTAATAGATGCTACCTGGATACCCTGAAAATATGGTATGCTTGTATTTATCCAAATTGCCAGCTGTATTACCAATATCAGTATCAGCGGGATAGATACGGACATAAAGCTTAAGGCCAGAATAAGGACTATGGCACTGATTGACACAATAGCTACATTTCTTGTATCTGTATCTACAAGGTCTGCAAGATCCTTTGCCAAAGGAGCACGGCCGGTAACATAGTATTCATCATATGTGCCTGCTGCCAGTTGCCGTATTTTGTCAATAGCATCAAAGGTTCGTCTGTCGTCAGTTGGGGTTGTCATAAATACCTGAAAATATCCATAGTCACCGCCCTTAAAGTTATCCGATACCTCTTTTGGAATAAATGTATCGGGAATTGCCATATCAACTTGTTCAGACATGCCTATTACTGAATCTACCACCTGTATCTTCTTGACTTCCTCAATTAATTCCCTTTCCTTAATTCTTCCATTGTCCTTTGTTATAACATATAAAACTTCAGTAGCTCCAAACTTATCACTTATTTTTTCTGTATCAACCGCCGAAGAAGTAGTCTTAGGCAGGTAATGCTCAGTTGCATAATAATACTCAAGGTTTCTTTGAGCGAAATATGATGGTATTGAAATCAGAATTATTATAATGAAAAATGCCCACCTCCATTTTACTATCCATTTAGAAAGCTTTCTAAACGTTGGAAGAAGAGGCTTATGCCTGTACATGTCGGCATATTTATTAAAAATTAGTATAAGGCATGGCAAAAGTGTAAGGTTTACAATGAGACTTAACACTACGCCTTTACCAATTACAAAACCTAAATCTCCGCCTATTCCGTTTTTCATTACCATTAGAGCAGCAAATCCTGCTATGGTTGTTAGTGCACTTGAAGCGACGGCAACACTAGTCTTTGTCATAGCTGAAATCATAGCTTCTTCAATACTTGAAAACTTCAGCTTTTCTTCTTCAAACCTGTGCAGAAGAAAAATGGAGTAATCCATAGATATACCAAGCTGCATTACTGCTGCTATAGATGCAGTAATAAAGGATATTTCACCCTTTATTATATTGGTACCCATGTTAATGGCAATAGCTACACCTAATGCTGCAAGAAATAACAATGGTTCTAAAAAAGAAGTCATAGATAAGGAAAGTATAATGTAAATTGATATGCCTGCTATGATCATATAATATTTCATTTCTTTACTTGTTATAGTTTGAAGATCGTCCAGTATTACCGGTTCACCTCCAAATAATTCCTTATCTCCAATTATATCCCGAATTTCTTTCACAGCATCAATTGTACCCTTTGCTCTGGAATTCTCCTTGAAGTTTACCTGCAGCAGTACCGATTCTCCCTTAATGAATCTGTCTCTTATATGACTATTCATGAAATCTACAGGAACAACAATATCCGTAAAATCATCAAAAGATATAACACTATCTACTCCCGATAGAGATTCAATTTCTTTTTTTAGTTTTTGCATCTCCCACAGTTCTTTGCTATTTATAACAATCAGACCTGTACCCGATAAATCGAATATCTCTTCCAGGATTTTCTCTCCCTCTCTTGAATTTAAATCACCGGGCATATAGGAAAGTATGTCATAATTGCTTTTTGTTTTTAAAGCACCAATAGCTGATGGTATTAATAATAATATGAATAATACAATCACTTGTATTTTATGATTAACAATATATTTGGAAAATCTCTCCATTAGTTCCCCCTCACCTTCGAAACAGCAATATATGTTCGAAACAGCAATATATATTAGTATGTCTTTTCAACTTATTGAATGTATGCTTTGTTGTCATTATTTAATCACCTGTTTTAATCACATGTTTTAAACAAGCCTTTTAAGCGCACGATTTAAATATATAATAAATATTTTCCTTTGTCAATAGGATTTGAAATTCTTCCCAGAGCAATCTCTATGACTTTGTACTCGGTAAATATTACCAAATATTGACGGTATTAGCTGATTTGCATATAATAATATTAGCTGATTCAGCTGATTGTTTACTGATAAAGGAGCTGATATTATGCTGATTACTTCAACCGATGCAAAAACAACTTTGACAAGTATATCGGACTTGCTGCAAAAGAAGATGTCATTATAACCAAAAACGGAATAGCCAAACTCGTCGCATATAATGAAGGCAATGATGACAATGATAGCAATGATAGCAATGATAGCCAGGTTTATATTAAATCTTTCTATTTCGAAGATCTTATAGTAAGTCTCGAAATTTTTTCATAAAAGCCTGCCCTGATATAAATTATTTGAATTATCTCACAATACTAGATCTCATATATTTCGGACAGTGCTAAGTAGCGAATCATTTCCAGTTGCAATATTTACGACAGTGCACTTTTTCAAAAGTATAATTTATTCAAACTTTCGAAAACACTACCCAATCTGAAGTGAAAACGGCTTATTACTTATAAACAAATTCAAATTAAACCCTTTGAAATTGACAGCTTATAAAAGAGAAACGTTATAGCAGGAGGGAAACAGGTTTAAATTAAACCCTTTAAAATGCTTAAAAGCCACTTCGCTTTTTGTATGGTTTCGGCCGAAGCCAGGAAATTTTCAATAAGCAATTGTTCTATCTGTAGTCCCTGTTTGCCGGCTTCCTTCTTAAGCCAATCAATTTTTGCAGCAGTCAGGTAATTTGATTTTTCCAGAACATTCAGAAGGTCAGGTGTCTTTTTATCCTTTCTTAATTGCCAGTCCATTTCAGCAACGGCTTTTTTAATACCCGTTATTAAATGTGATACATCACCATCAAGGTTTGATCTGTTGACAAACCACTGGAGTAATGAAAAGGATTCCGGGACATGAGAAAGCTGCTCC
>DAOSDD010000387.1:0-3015 GCA_035362115.1 Clostridiales bacterium
GCATCTGTGAAATTCAGGTGGAATTTATCAGGAACTTATCAGCAGGTATTGCCCAGATACATTTCTACAGATATAAATGGAGGGGATGAGAGAGAATTTCTGCAGGAATATTTTCCTGATCCAGGGAAAATGCTTGATGCAGTTTTTTTAAAAGGTTACCAATGGCCTTTTGATCCACGCAAAATATCTGATTATGGTTCATCTTTAATCGATATACTTGTATATAATGAAACCCAGCTCAAAGGGAGAAGAGTGTTTCTTGATTATACCAGGAATCCATCATGGGGCAGTAATAATGGACAATTGAAATTTTCCACACTTGGGCCGGAAGCATTTAAATATCTTGAAAATTCAGGTGCTTTATTCGGTACCCCAATACAGAGACTGAGGAAAATGAACAGACCTGCTATAGAATTATATAAAAATAATTTTATTGACCTGGAAAAAGATTATCTGGAAATAGCTGTATGCGCTCAACATAACAATGGAGGACTTATAGGGAATATTTGGTGGGAAAGCAACATTAGGAATTTTTTCCCTGTAGGAGAAGTAAATGGTACATTTGGCGTTTACAGACCAGGCGGAACTGCGCTGAATTCAACCCAAACAGGAAGCCTGAGGGCTGCACAGTATATATCGGTTAATTACAGAGGTGAACCTTTGAAAGTTGAAAAATTTGTAAGTATTGCAATAGAGCAAATCAGAGAAAGAGTAAGACTGGCGGATGATTTTATTTTAAATAGCAACATTAGTATCAACATGAAGAGCAGTCTTAATAACAGTGATAACAGAGCTGATAGCTGCAAAAGTGACTGCCAGAATAGTTATCCAGATTCTAATGTTGCAGAAATAAAGAAAAAAGTCCAAAAAAGAATGACCATGGCAGGAGCTCATATAAGATCATATAAAGAAGTAAATACAACTGTTGAGGAGAGTATACAGGATATCATAAGCTTATCCAGCAATATAAAAATATCCTCTTTGAAGGAATTACCTGAAGCTTTTAGAGTAAGGGATATAATAATATCACAATATATATATTTATCCGCAATAAAAGAATATTTGGATAAAGGCGGGAAGAGTAGAGGCTCATATCTAGTACACGATGATAATGGCATGTTTCCGGCAGATAATCTTCCTCAAATATTCGGATTTTCACTGGATAATGGAGAATTACTCAATGTAATAAACGAAATAGAGCTTAAAAGGAAGGGTAACAAGCTGGAAGATGGATTTTACATAGTTTCTCGATGGAAACCGGTCCGGCCAATTCCCCAAAGTGAAAGCTGGTTTGAAAATGTTTGGGCTCAATATAGAGAGATGAGTAATAATTAATAAATAAAAGTATATTTTCTGTATTTTAAGAAATATATGGCAAGAATAGATTTCTATTTAGAAAGATGCACATTATGAACGAAAATGCTAATGAAAAAATCAAAAAAGTTTAGAAGATTATTATAGTCTGATCTATAATTATAGTTGTAAATAAGTACTACTATACCAATTTGGAAAGCGATGTCTTCCACGATAATTTTTGATAGGACCGGGAAGATATTGTGTGGGGAAATGTCTCTATACATTGTAAATATTATTAAAAAATTATATCAGGAAGGATGAAGGATATGAGCGAACTTGCATTATTTGGGGGAGAAAAAGTTAAAACAACACCTTTTGGAACAGGCAAAAGATTTGGGGAAGAAGAGCTTCAGCAATTGAAGGAAGCCTTAGAGCAGGATACTTTGTTTTATTGGGCGGGTAACAAGGTTAAGCAATTTACAAAGAAGTTTGCCAATATGTACGGAGTAAAGCATTGTGTCGCTACATCTTCAGGAACAGCTTCACTGCATGTAGCTCTCGGAACTATTGGTGTTACCTGTGGCGATGAAGTTATTACTTCGCCAATAACAGATATGGGTACTGTTATTGGTATACTGTATCAGAATGCTATACCTGTATTTGCAGATCTAGACCCTCACACGTACAACATGGATCCAAAGTCTATAGAGGAAAAGATAACTGATAAGACGAAAGCAATACTTGTTGTTCATCTTGCAGGTAATGCAGCAGACATGGATCCTATTATGGAGATTGCCAGGAAGCATAATATCAAAGTTATTGAGGATTGCGCCCAGAGTTATATGTGCTATTACAAGGGCAGACTTGTTGGTACAATAGGAGATATTGGGTGCTTTAGTCTTAATGACTTTAAACATATTTCCGTTGGAGATGGCGGAATGGTTATAATGAATGATAACCAATATTATGAAAAGGCTTTAAAATTTGCTGATAAGAACTATAACAGGTTGGCTACAGATCCTGTTGCAACCAGAGCAATACAGTATCTTGCCCCCAATTACAGGATGAATGAACTAATGGGTGCTGTAGCCATAGCTCAGCTTGATAAACTTGAGTCAATATGTGAGAGAAGAAATGTGTATGGAGATGCCCTTACCAGAGGAATAACAGGTTTACCGGGCATATACGCTCATAAGGTTCTGGAAGACGGAAAGTCTTCATACTGGTTCTATATGTTGAGAGTTGATGAGAATGAATTGGGAATAAGCAGAAATGATTTTTCCAAGGCTCTTGCTGCAGAAGGTATACCAAATGGAGCAGGTTATATACCTATTTGTGTTTATGAATACGATATATTTACAAAGAAAAACGCTTATCCCGGTACAGATTGTCCTTTTGGCTGCAAATATTATGGAAAGAATATTGAGTACTACAAAGGATTATGCCCCACAGCCGAAGAAATATTGAAGACAGCTATAACAATTCCTGTAAAGGAATACTACACTAAACAGGATTTGGAAGATGTCATTGCGGGAATAAGAAAAGTAGCTGAATATTATTATAAAAAGAGAAAGTAGAATTAGTGGGAAGATTATGAAAAAAGCCGGAGTCAAAGCCCCGGCTTTTTTGTTGCACCCCTCTGTTCTTTTTAAATATGTATAACGCAAAAATGATTTAACAAAGAACAAAAATGATTTAACAAAGAACAAAAATGATTTA
>DAOSDD010000388.1:0-2997 GCA_035362115.1 Clostridiales bacterium
TGTACCCTATCCTGATTGGTATGAACAGAAAAAGCAGCTGAAAGATCATTTCTGGAGACGTCTCCAGGCAGGAATTACAGGATATGCTTAAGTTAAAAGATGCTGAGTATTTCCGGAAATCATATCTTAAACCTGCATTATTATCAGGCTTGATAGAAATGACAATACCTAATAAACCAAAAAGCAGCAAGCAGAAGTATCGCATAACTGACCTTGGTAAGAAGGTGCTTAAGGCCTTAGATTAACAATGAATGGTATCAAACAATATGTGGTAGTTCACGTTACCAACAATAACGGTGAAAGGGGATATATATGAATTATGCTTTCAGTATTGAAAATCTACATTTTAAGTATCCTACATCAAAGGATGATACCATAAAAGGGATATCTTTTAATGTAAAAGAAGGCGAAATATTTGGGCTGCTTGGTCCGTCAGGGGCTGGTAAGTCTACAACACAAAAAATCCTCATAAAATTATTAGAAAATTATCAAGGAAATATAAAGTATTTTGGTAAAGACTTAAAATCCATGGATAAGTCTTTCTATGAGGAAATTGGAGTAGGTTTTGAAATGCCTGTTCATTTTTGTAAAATGACTGCTTTGGAAAATCTTAAGTTTTTCTCCGGCTTTTATAAGCAGACCATAAATATTCAGGAATTAATGGAGAGGGTAGGTTTATGGGAAGACAGGAACATAAAAGTTGGAGAATATTCAAAAGGTATGAAGGTACGGCTTAATTTTGTCCGCTCAATGCTGAATAACCCCAGGGTACTTTTTTTAGATGAAGTCACCAATGGTCTAGATCCAAAGAATGCCAGAATCATAAAAGATATTATCTCTGAATTTCGGGCCAAGGGGGGGACGGTTTTCTTAAGTACTCACCTTATGAATGATGTGGAGCAGCTTTGTGACAATATTGCCTTTTGTGTTAATGGTAAACTAAACGAGATATCAACTCCTCGTGATCTCAAACTTAAATATGGAAAGCGGGAGGTTAGGATTGAATACAAGGAAAATGGAGCTACACATAGTGCCCTATTTCCTTTAGAAGCAATAGGAGTTAATGAGGAATTCCAGAATATTCTGAAAAACAAAGAAATAGAAACCATACACAGCGGAGAAACATCCCTTGAAGAAATATTTATTACTTTGACAGGAGTTGAGCTCAAATGAAGTGTATTTTCAGGTTGATTTCCGGAGAACTTAAGCGGTTGATAAATTATAAAATACTGCCGGTAAGCCTTGCTACATCTGTAATATGGATAATTATTTTTCTGCTTATTTCCGAGAATGATGCCAAGTATATTGCTCCACTACTTATATATGTTGATGTGACTATGATGGAGATGATTTTCATAGGAGCATCTTTTCATTTTGAGAAGCAGGAAAGCACAATTAAATCTATGATGGTCCTGCCTGTATCGTTAGGGGAGATTCTGTCAGCAAAGGTTATAGCAGCTATGGTTCTAGGATTTGAGTCTGCTATTATTACATTAGCTGCATCGTTTTTTATTCATGGAATAACATTCAATTATCTAATGCTTGCAATTTTTGTTATTATAGCTGGAATAACCCATGGAGCAATTGGATTTTTCCTGGCACTGATAAGCAAGGATTTTACAACCATGCTGGGCTGGATGATGGCTTATATGTTACCTTTTGCGCTTCCTACCATATTATTTATGTTTGAAATTATTGATAAAAAATATGATTGGATGCTGATGGTTTCACCGTCCCATTCGGCAAGTGAGTTGATAACATCAGCTGTTACAGGAAAATATGAAGCAGGTAAAGCAATATTTGCATGTGTATACTTAATAATTGTCTCAATAATCCTTCTTAGATATGTTATATACCCAAAGTTCAAAGATAATTCAGTCAGGGGGTAGTTTCTGTATGAAAAAATGCTGGTCTCTTCTAGACAAATATAAGTTCCTTCTCAAATATGAGGCAAAAACAATTACTCGAGATCCGATAAATTTATATATGTGCTTTTTCCCAATTATTATACTTTTATTATCAACACTGGTTTTCCCTAAGATATTTGAATCCATAGACCCGTTAAAAGGTGCGACTATTAAGTATACTGTTCTCTTGGTGCTTATTATTATACTGACTTTTAGTAGCTTCTTTTTGGCGGCAATGGCAACCTTTCTGCTAATAGAGAACAAGGATGAAAGGACCTTGCACACAATAGCCGTAACTCCATTGGGGGTTCCCGGATATATTAAATTTAAAATGGGATACATTTATCTAATGACAGCAATGAGTACTATTATAATTTTACTTGGAACCAAGTTAATTGCCGGAGATAAATATACAATAGCCGGTATTCCACTATTTGATAATATAAATATTGCAGAGATAATATCTTTTGCCTTCGTAAATAGTTTATTTGTTCCTTCATTGTCGCTTTTGGAAGGTGCCTTTGCTAAAAATAAAGTTGAGGGTTTTGCATATATCAAAGGGTCAGGGCTTATAGCGCTAATACCTGCCTTGATGATTCTGGAAACTTTTCAAGGGGGAATGCAGTATTTGCTTGGTGTATTGCCGAATTTTTGGGCTGTTAAAGGAATGATGCTTGAGCTGCTTCCTACGCAAAACAATGCTAATTTAAGTTATACAGTATATTTGTTAATTGGTGCAGCCTATAATATACTCATATTTATATTTGCATATCGGTTATTCTTAAAAAAGGCAGAGTATTAATGATGGCATAATATGAGCAATGGGCAATAGGCAATCTGCAGACGAGTTTGATTTTGCCAGAAGCTGAATTTAAAGTCTCTGAGCAGCGGAATGACAGCTTCTGGTAAATATTTCTTCACTTTTAGTAAATGCACCCGAAGTTTATTGTGACACTTCTCTTAAAATAGCTTTTTATATTTATTTTCCTTATACCCAGTAACTTCTACCATAACCTCAGCCAAAGTTTTGCCTTCATTTCTCATATCATCAATATAAAAGTCTGCTTTAATACGGCCGTAACGCAGAATT
>DAOSDD010000389.1:0-2996 GCA_035362115.1 Clostridiales bacterium
TGAAGGATTTGCAACTGCCGGACCATCTACCGTAACCCTCTTTTTTATTAGTGGCATACCTTTCTTGACATATTCAGCTACAAATGAAACACTATTTACATTCATTACCACAACACCTACATCAAGAGGAAGTTTTCCAGGGGGTACCTTTCTTCCTATTATTGAATAGATAAGCATTTTTTCTGCACCCTGGGGGTAACGCGATTTAAGCGTAACAACGTTGATTTTTTCACTTGTATTGGCAAGGTCTGTCAGTACTTTTATAGCATCTGGCTTATTATCCTCAATTCCTATCAAAACATTATCGACTTTGAGTAAATCCATAAGGATATTAATACCGCTGATAATATTCCATGAATTCTCCATTATTTCCCTGTAGTCTGCAGTTATATACGGTTCGCATTCCGCTCCGTTTACTATTAAGGTATCTATTTTTTTATCCGGTTGGACAGAAAGCTTGACATGGGCTGGAAAACCTGCACCGCCAAGCCCTACAAGACCTGATTGCTTAATCAGTTCAAGCAGTTCCGCATCATTGGAATATACGGGAGGTTTTACACTCTCGTGAATGTCCTGATTACCATCTGTTTTTATTTCCACAGCATCAACATAAATCCCTGATGAATGAATTACCTGAACTATATTTGCTACTGTTCCTGATACACTTGAATGAATTGGAGCAGATACATATTTGCCGGATGTACCTATGACCTGTCCTACTTTTACTAAATCACCTTTTTTTACAGTAGGTTGGCAAGGTGCGCCTATGTGCTGAAGCATAGGTATTACTACTTTTTCCGGCACACTCATATTTACAGTTTCATATTGGGCAGTATTTTTTCTATGGGGTACTGCCACACCTCCCATAAATATTCTTTTCGCAATTACCATATTATTGACCTCATTTTCAAATGCTTTTGATATTTATATTATATATCGCATTATGTATCGCATTATGTATCGCTTTGTATTTCGCTTTATGTATCACTTAATGTATCTCTTTGTATTTCGCTTTGTATTTCGCTTTGTATATTATTTTGTATATCATTTTGTATACCACTTTGCGTATCACTAATTGATATGTTGCTATATGGTAATCACTTCAGTTTTACACTTATTGCAACAAGTGTAAGCATAAATTTAGAATATCAAAATATATGGCAATCACTTCAGTTTTACACTTACCATAATTATATTTATAAGAACTATACTTACAAGTTTTTTATTTAGTATTTGCTGCAAAATAAAAATCCATAATGCTGCAAGTACAAAATGTACAATATTGCAAAGTATAATTGAGGCATATTATCCCTCAATTTCTTTCCCCACCGAGCTTTTTTTACCCTTAAATGACACTTGCAATATTGTGGAATTTCTACTTGCAACTTTCGGTAAAAAGTACTTACATAAAACATTATTTAACTTAATACAATCAAATTGCATCATCCATAATTATAATTATTACTAGGTAATAAGTCAAATATATAAAAGGTATATAATTAAGGATGAACATGTATTATTTAATCATTTCATTAGTTTATTATTGTTTTTCTTGTAATTTTGCTGCCGCACTATACATTATACTAATTTAAAATATTTAAATATATCTGTATTTGTTTATAATAGTGCATTATAGGCATTCATCAATGTATTTTGTATACAATTTATAATATGGTTGGTATGGAAACCACTGATTAAGTCGGGATGTCGAATCAGTGCGTATCCTTCAAAATGCAAGATAAAGTACTGCAAATTTCAATGTGTTGATACTGAATGATTTTTTTACACCAGAATCAACTTTTACTTTTCAACTTTCAACTCTTATAACATTCTCTACCCTTACCACAACCGGCTCGTTTATCATATCTTTTATGGCTTCCCTTATTGAAAGTTCTTTTGCTTTATGAGTTACAAATATTATTGGCGTACTGTCTCCGTTGCGGCCTTTTTGTATAACCGAAGCAATACTAACATCATGCTTTCCAAAAATACCTGCTGTCCTTGCAAGAACACCGGGCTTATCTTTCACTGTCATACGGATAAAATACTCTGTTTCCCAATTATCATTAAAATGAATCGTATCCGAAACCCAATCGCCATTGCATAAAGTAGAATAAGTATGCCTTGATTTATTAAGGCAGGCATTGATGATATCTGAAATAACGGCACTTCCGGTAGGCAGATCCCCGGCTCCTCTGCCGTAGAGCATCAGGCTGCCTACTGCATCACCCCTGATGAATATACCATTATATGAATCCCGTACCGCAGCCAATGGATGGTCTAAAGGAATAAAAGTGGGATGAACCCGTACCTCAATCTCCCGTCCGCGTTTCTTAGCTATAGCTAAAAGTCGAATCGCATAACCCAGTTCCCTCCCAAAATTTATATCTTCTATAGTTATGCCGGTAATACCCTCTGTATATATTCTTTCCACATGAACTCTGGTATGAAAAGCCAGGGTTGAAAGAATAGATAATTTGAACATGGGATCAAATCCCTCTATATCGGAAGTAGGATCGGGCTCTGCATATCCCAACTCCTTGGCTTCCAGTAAAACACTCTCAAAGCTTCTGCCTTCCTCCGACATTTTTGTAAGAATATAATTAGTTGTTCCGTTAATTATCCCCATAATCTCAAATATGTTATTGGCTTGCAATGACTCTCTTATAACTTTAATAATCGGGATCCCGCCTGCAACACTGGCTTCATAGTATAATCCTACCCCATTTTCTTTTGCGGTACTTTCCAATTCAGCCCAATGCCTTGCCATAACTTCTTTATTTGCTGTAACTATAGTCTTCTTATTTTTAAGGGCATTAAGAATATACTGTCTTGCCGGTTCCTCACCTCCCATGAATTCAGCAACTAATGAAATATCAGGATTCTCAATAATGTCTTCTATATTATCTGTAAGCAAACCTTGGTCTATATCAATATTCCTCTTTTTATTAATATCCCTTACAAGGATTTTTTTCACCTTTACACTAATGCCTTCT
>DAOSDD010000390.1:0-2969 GCA_035362115.1 Clostridiales bacterium
ACTGGCGTTTGTAGGGCCTGGTACTGGCCTGTCGGTTGCGCAAGGCACCGATCAGCCGTTTATAGTGCTGGGTACTGCCCGATGTATGCCGAAATATATCTAATTAAGTCGAATGTTGTAGAATCATGTCAAATAATGACGGTATATCCATTAGTCAAAAAAATATATAAATTTGTGAGGGAATAGATACAATGTTAAATAAAAATAACATTAACTGCATATTACTGTGTGGAGGAAAAGGAACAAGAATGCAGTCGGAGACAAAGCATAAAGTATGCTTTGAAATTGATGGTGTTCCTGCTATATTGCGTTCTCTTGATAAATTTTATGATGCGGGCATTGGACGGTTTATAGTAGTGGTTGGCGCCCTTCCCGGACAAGTCATAGAATGCATTGGGGGTAAATACCCTAATGCTGCTTTTGTGTATCAAAAGGAACAAAAAGGTACAGGGAATGCAGCATTAATTGGCTACAAAATTGTTGAGAAGTTCAACGTAGATGGACCGGTCATAATTACCATGGGTGATAAAATCACTGATTCTACTTTTATTAGAAGAGTAGTTAAAAAGTTTCAGGATACAGGTGCAGATTTTCTTGTATCTGCACAACCCAAAGAAACAAATCCTCATGGAGGAAGAATAGTACTTGATGAGACTGGCAAACCTGTTGGTATTAGAGAAGAAATAGACACCAAGAGAGCAATTATTTATAAAAAGGTGCTAGATATGCTTGATGAAAAAGCAGCATTTATACAGGATATTTTGCAGGAGCAGAATAATATAAAAGATATTGGTCAGAGTACTGGCCAGAGTATTGATCAGAACATTGGTAAAAATGCCGTAAATAACATTAATCATAATATTCCTCAAAGTATTGCTCAAAATATCATACATGGCATTGAGAAGTATGCGGTGAGTGTTATTTCAAATAGTAAAAAGAGAGATAAAATTGTAAGTGAGATAAGTTCACTGGATTATAGTAACATTGAAAACTTAAGAAAAATTGTGGAAGAAAGAGCTATAATAAAAATTGGCGGTCGGGAGTTTGATGCAGAATATGTTGATAATTCTAAATATACTAATGCAAGTTTCTACATGCTTAGCAATAAAGCTGCACAATATGCTTTCCCTTTGCTAAACGACAATAATGCACAGAAGGAAGAGTACATAACTGATATAGTTGAGATACTTGCTTCAACTGGTGAGTTTAAATTGGAATTTGAAGCTATAAAAGAGCCTTATGAAATAATGGGTTTCAACAATGTAGAAGAGCTCCTGAAGATTGAAGATTACTACAGACATCTGAGAACAGATAATGGTCTTACACCGGATGAAAGATGTTATAAGCCGGTAAAAGAATGGATAGATTTATTTGAAAATGCGGACAAAGATAAACTGCTATATAATTG
This sequence comes from Clostridiales bacterium, assembly GCA_035362115.1. Lineage (GTDB taxonomy): Bacteria > Bacillota > Clostridia > Acetivibrionales > DUMC01 > DUMC01. The sequence continues at coordinate 1,409 of DAOSDD010000390.1, forward strand.
CCTTGCTGAAATGTACGGTGAAGATGATGCGTTGATAAGCGAGAGGAAAAAAGCTTATCTTGATGTACTTAAGCTTTTTGCAGATAAATATGGAGCGGAGAGAAAAACAATAATTTCCAGAGCCCCCGGACGTATAAACATAATGGGAAGGCATATAGACCATCGCGGCGGCAACGTTAATGTAATGTCCATCAATAAGGAAGTAATAGCCGTTGCTGCTGTAAGAGATGATGATAGAATCAGAATAATTAACACAAATGGAGATTTCAAGGAAAGAGATTTTTGTATATCAGAGCATCTGATAGAACTTGATTGGGATAGCTGGTTAAGTTATCTTGAATCGGGCGAAATTGAGAAGATGGTTATCAATGCAAAGGGTGACTGGGCAAACTATGTAAAAGCACCAATATTAAGGCTTCAATATCAGTTCCGGGACAGAAAGCTTAAGGGTATGGACATGGCTTTTACAGGTAATATTCCCATAGCAGCAGGTTTGTCCAGTTCATCAGCTATAGTTGTATCTACCGCAGAAGCTTTTCATGTATTAAATAATCTTAACTTAACACCACAAAAGTTTGTTGAATTATGTGGAGAGGGTGAATGGTATGTTGGTTCAAGAGGAGGGGCAGCCGACCATGCTGCAATGAAATTTGCAAAGCGTGGTCATGTTGTAAAACTGGGATTCCTGCCATTTAATTTTGAAGATATGTACAGCTTCCCTGAAGGTTACAAACTTATCATAGCCAACTCCCATGTAAAATCAAACAAAACAACAAATTCAAAAGATGCTTTTAATAGTAGAATAGCTTCATATGAATTTGGAGTAATGATCTTTAAGGAAAAATTTCCGCAATTCAAAGGTGTTGTAAAGCATCTTAGGGATATAAACACAAACAAACTTGGACTTCCCCCAAGTAAAATATATGAACTGTTGCTGCAGTTGCCAGAAAAGGTAACACCAGATGAATTATTTGATTTGTTGTGTGGTGGAAAAGGTTGGAATCAAGAATACCGAGGGAATCAAGAAGACCAAAGTAATTGGGAAAAGCAGGAGAATCAGGAGAATTGTACGAATCAAGAGGGACAAGGAAATTGGTGGGATCAAGAGAGTCAAAAGAGCTATGAAAGTCATGAAAATTATAAGAAAATAAAACGGATACTGGCATCACATAACCCACCTGACTATTATTATGTGAGGACTGTTACCATGTTTGGTGTAGCGGAATGTTGCAGAGCAAGACTTTGTAAGGAACTCCTTGATGCAGGAAAAATCGTGGAGTTTGGTAAAATGATGAACACCAGCCACAATGGTGACAGAGCTGTATATTATGACAAAAATGGCACAATGCATGATTATGATTGGGGCCTATCCGACGCAAAACTCGAAGAACTCATAAATGACCTAAGAAGTGAGAACCCCGAAAGAGTCCTCAGAGCACAAATTGAAAAACAACCTGGCGGATACGCCTGCTCCGTCCCCGAAATTGATTATATTGTAGATGTAGCTTTAGGCGTGGATGGTGTCATGGGGGCGCAACTTTCTGGAGCAGGCCTCGGCGGC
>DAOSDD010000391.1:0-2966 GCA_035362115.1 Clostridiales bacterium
TAATTTTAGACTGAATCTCCTTCTTAACTTGATGAAATTCATTTCCATACCTTTTGGCTTCAACAGCAATAATATATTCTTGTTTTGAAGAGATATTCAATATTCGTACAAGAACATCAATGTCTCTTGATGGGTTTCCCGGGTTTCCAACTGTCTTCAGGTCAAATTGAATATCAGTTTCAATTGAGATAATTTCCAATTCCGCATTTTCATCTTCCCACTTTTTCTTTATCTTTATAAAAATGTCCTTAACAAAATCCTGAAGCCAAAATGCTCTTATATAATGTAATAAATAATGTGTTGGAGCATAAATTCTGCTGGTTTTTATATATTCAGAAATGCGCTTAGGGTCTGTTTTCTCTTCACTCTGGGAGAATATTATCCCTGTAGCTGTATCAATCCACATAGCAGAAGACGGATAATCGTCCTCAACAATACGTGTATACGGTTGTAAAAATTTATTAATATCTCTCATTTCATCGGTATTACATTCATCACATTCAATTTTCTCTAATTCCATATATTCGCTATACTCAAGATATCCTTTATCTAGTAGCTTTTTAAGCAAATAACTAAATTTAGCAGCTAGCTTTGTACTCTTTGTAGTCTTCAGGAAATCCTTCATAAGAGAATTATCCTTTATATGCTGATCAGTTGCCCTGTACTTTTGCCCTGTTTTTCGGCTAAAAAGCCATTTCCACTTAAGGTTATCCTCCCATACTGCCCTTATTTCCTTACTGTTAAAATATTCATGAATATCTTGAAGAATTTCATACTGGAAAGTTTTTATTGTCACCTTTAATTCATCTAGTATTTTCATGTATCCAACAAAAGCAAAATTCCATGGATTTGTTTGGCTTACTAAAACTGCAGTATTTTTCTTTCGAATATTGTGAATTAATGGCTTGTCATCAAATGTATCAGGATTATAATCTATTTTCTCCAGCATTTCCATCTCAGACTCATATATAAATACCATATAATCATCCATACTTTGTAAGCAGGTAATAAAATCTTCCTCTGATAATCCTTCAAGTGAAAGATGAAAGAGTATTTCCTCCAGCTCTTCTATTTTTAAACTACTGTCGTCTTCACTTTCATAAATAGCATCTTCAGTTTTGCCATCTTTATTTAGTGATGCAATTTCTTTTTGAATATTTGATTGAACATCCTGTTCAAAGACCCATTCTGTGTCAAATATAGCAACATTCTGTATCAAGTATTTATACCTGCAATGATATTTGTCTAAAATATTCCGTAATACATCCTCTATTTCTTCTGTATCTTCTGGAATATTAAAATGCACAATTTTCCATTTACCCACATTATTATACATTATTAATTACCCCTTAATTTATCATATGCTTATATCAAGCTTAGCAAGAGTATCCTTTAAATTACTTAGTAAAATTTGCTTTACATTTTCATCTTTTACAGTATTTAAAGCTAATAAATCATAAAATTCACTTTCAAATTCAATAGGGAAAATATGTGTATTCTTATTTAATTCTAATTTAAAACCTTTATTAGCTAAATTTGCCTGGTAAATAAAATAAGTTTGAAAATCTATTTCTGGAACTGCCTTAACCAATTCATCTCTAATATTATTGCATCGAATTAACTTTGAAGTTAAGCTTTTTGCTGTAGTTGCAATTGCAATAAAAATAAATTTATTAGGTTTTCCGTTAACCTTTGGTTCAACAAATAAAGCATCGACTCTTTGCTTATTAAGACCTGGTACTGGTTTAACAGTATACTTATGTTCATTGAATAAAAGTTCAAGTATAGATTTTATCTTTCCGGGACGATTATTATAATGGGTATCATCCCAATCTTTTATGGTTTCTTCTATAAGCTTTTGATATTGCTGCTGTATAATTTTATAATGTTCATGATTCTCCTCTTTCATGTGTTTATCATCTTGTGAATCAAGTGTAGAACTTGGCGCTGATCTTAATTCCTCCAGAATGACTAAAAGGCTTGATACTGCTATTCGGTAGCTGCATTCCAGGGTTGTATCTCCCCCCAATTTAAAATGTAAGTGTTTACGTATAGTAGAAGGGTTAACATCAGGAAGGTTAATATCATAAGCTTTTTCATATCTCTTCCTCAGCTCGTCAAATAATTGCGACACATTTTTATCATCAGCAGGTCTAAATTGGGCTAAATATACTATATGTCCATTCAATCTTGACCAAAGTGCCCTATCAATATCTGAAACTCCCTTTTCAAGTTGACCTTGATATTGCTCTGTAGAGGCAGCAATTAGTACTGTTTTTCTGGAAGCATCTGCAGCTGTTCTATCAATAAAATTCTTATAGCTTAACATAAAACTTTTTCTCATAGCTGGAGTTAAAGATAAATATGTATGCTCAAATTCATCTAACAGAATTATAATAAGTCCTTTTGTTATTCTATATTCCTGAAACCACTCAAAAACCTTATGATAGTCCGTATCCTTAAGATTATTAATTTTTAGTTTAGCCAACTCTGTCTTACCATAACAAGCTCCAAGAACCCTAAAAGCCGGCATAGTTGCCTTACCATTCCGATGAAACTCATAAACTGTCCGTGCCAATTCATTGCTAACATGGTATTCTTCTATAATTTTCCCTATGTATTCATCTTCTGGTAAATTATCATCTATAATCTTAAATGCATTTTTTAATGCTTCATTAAATGTATTATTATACCTTTTAAATACCTCTGCTACTAGCATTTTTATAAAACTATATTTTACAGTGGAGGATTCTTCTACTCGGAATTTAATCATGTGGAACTCCTTATGTTCACTGAAATACCGATATATCCAATTTAAAAAGAGTGTTTTCCCATCTCCTACATCACCTGATAGCACTATATAGGAAAACATATTGTTCTGAGCGCAATTTGCCATTTCAGTAACAATATGTTTTTTAGCATCTTCCTGATTCACTATAAAACTCGGTCTCTTCGGAGGTTGGGAA
>DAOSDD010000392.1:0-2958 GCA_035362115.1 Clostridiales bacterium
AATCTAATATGGTTATCCAACCTTTGTAAGAAGGTTAGATAGCCATATTATTATATCAGATTAATACAAACTTTGACAACGAAGGGGAAATAAATGCACCTACTTGGACCTTGGAGCTGGGCGCATTTTCTGTATATGACCAAAAAAGAAAATACGCCCCTTGGGGCTTGGACTTGTACTTTAGCTTGTGTTTTGGTATATTATGATTGTTCCCCAAAAAGTCGTTTTCGACTTTCCACTGCAGGATTACCTGCAGTGAGTTGCAACTTTGTTGCAACCTGGTGCAATCTAATATGGTTATCCAGCTTTCTTGTGAAGACTGATGAAATTCGAGGTGCCTTAAATTTCATCAGAAAGTCATTTCATGACTTTCTGGGTAATAACCATATTATTGATTAAAATTATTATTGTGAAAAGCTGCTTATATGGAAAAACTATTGTTTTGCATTTTATATTAAAAGCCCTAATTTTAAGCCTCTCCTTGTAAAATACAGGTGGCTTGAATTCAGCATTCTCATAGAAAAGTGCAAAACTCAAGGAAAAATATAAAAACAAAAAAGTCAATGAAGTAAATTACCAGTTAAATGCTGGAAAAATAAAAGTCTCTGACACGGGCTCTACGGCTGTGTACAAGAACTATTATACAAGGAGGCAATAAAGCGTGTAAATGCGTTATATCCATGAGGAGCTCTTTTAAAAAAAAGATAAAATTCTAAGAATTAACGAGAAAACCCAAGAAAATTAAAGATAATAGAGGGAGGATACACTATGTTATCAAATATTGAAGTTCAAAATATCATACCCCACAGATATCCTTTTTTGCTTGTGGATAAAGTACTGGAAGTGGAACCCGGTAAAAGAGCAGTAGCAGTTAAGAATGTTACAGTAAATGAACCGTTTTTCCAGGGACATTTTCCAGGATACCCTATTATGCCAGGAGTTTTGATTGTTGAAGCACTTGCCCAAACAGCAGGGATTGCTGCTGCTTCCCTTGAAGAGAATAGGGGGAGGCTTGGTGTATTAACCGGCATAGATTCAATGAAATTCAGGAAACAGGTTGTTCCGGGTGATGTCTTAAAGTTGGATGCAGAAATCCTTATGCTTAAAATGGGCATGGCAAAAGTTAAGGTATTAGCTACTGTTGATGGTCAGACAGCAGCAGAGGGTGAAATAAAGTTTGCCATGGTTAATACTGAGAAGCAGAAATAGAGAGTCTGTTACCGTGATTAATGCCGGGAAACAATGTGATTAATCTAGGAAATACACTGGAAATACTTACTGTAAACTTCTACTTAGCATGTAACTATGCAGGGGTACGGAACAGAGCACACGCGACACACATAGGGACAACAGGGACGATACGCATAGAGATGGTTCTTGTGTGTCCTTATGTGTGCCATGTGACAAATAATGTACATCTCCATTTCGCACATTTATACTTATGTTTGCATGTGTGATCAGCATACTCATAATACATGCGTTCGCTGATGGCGCACATTTATGCTTATGTGTGCATGTGTGCCTGAATAGTTACCTTAACATGATAGTTAGCTTAAAAGCCTGTTGTAGCATGACATAGCCACTCATGCTTTTGGCATACGTAGCATAGGGTATTTATTATAATTTGCAATAATCAGAGCTGTTTTACAGTTGTTTCATATTTCAGCACACTAAAGCAAGAATGGTTATACTACTGCTTTTGTATGCGTTTCCTTAAGGAGTAATTCCCCCACCTTATATATATCTCCTGCACCCATAGTTATTATCAAATCACCTGGTAATGAGCTATTTTTTAAATATTCTGTGATGGTGTCAAAATCCTTCAAATATATGGCCCTTCCTCCTGCTTCATTTATTTTTCCTACAAGAGCTTTTGAGTTAATTTCACCGTTATCCAGTTCCCTGGCAGCATAAATGTCTGATACAATAACGGTATCAGCATCTGAAAAAGAAACTGCAAATTCGTTTAGAAGGGTTTTAGTTCTGGTATATGTATGGGGTTGAAAAACACACCATATTCTGGAGTGATTACTGCCTTTTGCAGCCTTTAACGTGGCTTTTATTTCTGAAGGATGATGGGCATAATCATCAATAACTTTAATGTTATTGAAAATGCCTTTTAATTCAAAACGCCTGTGGGTTCCGGTAAACTTGCACAAGCCCCGTTTTATGCCCACAATGCTGCATCCTGCAAGATAACTGGCTGCAATAGCGGCAAGAGAATTATAAACATTATGTATTCCTGGAACATTAAGCTTAATAGAATCAATTTCTTTACCTTCTTTTAAAAGGGTATAAACAGCACATCCTGACATGTCAAAAAGGATATTTTTGGCACTCCAGGTGTAAGTATCCGTATTTATTCCATAGGTTATTTTGTTAGCTGTGATTTTATCCATAATAGAAGATATGCTAATATCATCTGCACATACAACCACATATCCATCCTTTGGAACGAGGTTTGTAAATTTCAAAAAAGAACTTTTAACATGTTCAATATCTTTATAATAGTCGGCATGATCAAATTCAATATTTAATATAACGGCTATGTAAGGATAAAATTTAAGAAAGCTTTCATAGTATTCATCAGCTTCAGTAACAAAATAGTCATTTCCTCCTATCCTGGTAGTACCCCCTATATACTCCAATTCACCACCTATATGTACTGTAGGATCAAGTCCATATTCCAACATTACCATAGCTATCATGGAGGTTGTAGTTGTTTTTCCGTGAGTTCCCGATACTGCAATACTATGAGGATATTTTTTCATTAAAAGTCCAAGAAGTGTTGCCCTGTCGATTATAGGTATATCTAAAGACCGGGCTTTTACAAGCTCAGGATTATTATCCTTTATTGCGGCAGTATAGATTACAGCATCAGGATTGTTAATATTTCCTTTATCATGATTATAATAAATTACTGCACCTTTGCTTTCCAGTTTTTGTGTTATATTTGAA
>DAOSDD010000393.1:0-2953 GCA_035362115.1 Clostridiales bacterium
GGCTTAATTTTCGCCTAACTCACAAGAAAGGAGAAAAGAATGAGTCTACTCGACAGTTAAAATCAAGTGTAATTATTAGAGTGATAGTTGTTATTACCTATGTTGGGATGGTCAGTGTGAATGCCCTGGCAAACTTACTTCCTATCAATGGTATCAATACCGGGCAGGTGTCGGATTCGTATCCAAACTTATTTGCGCCTGCAGGGCTTACTTTTGCAATATGGGGACTGATTTACCTTCTTTTAGCTGGTTATTCTGTATATCAACTTGGTGTATTTCAAAAAAATAAAAAAAATATTAAAAGTAACTTACTGAACAAAGTCGGTATATTGTTATCTATATCATCTATAGCTAATATGATTTGGATATTCTCCTGGCACTATCTTGTCATACCTCTATCCATGTTGCTTATGTTAGTTATATTAATTTGTCTTATTTTGATTATGAAACTGATTAATAATGAGGAAAGTCTTACATCTGCTGAAAAAACATTTATGCGGATGCCATTTAGCATTTATTTTGGATGGATTACTGTCGCTACTATAGCAAATGCCACTACACTTCTTGTAAGTATTCATTGGGACGGCTTCGGAATCACAGAACAAACGTGGACAGTTTTGATTCTTATTATTGGGGTATTAATTGGGGCTTTAACTACAATCAAAAACAGAGATATTGCATATGGGCTTGTTATCATATGGGCTTATACAGGTATATTGATAAAACATTTATCAAAGGATGGCTTTGCATTTCAGTATCCTTCGGTAGTTAATACCGTGGTATCGTGTATAGTCCTTCTTATTATCACTTTGGCATATGTTCTGATAAAAGCAAAGCAAATAAAAAATATTGCAAAATAGATAAATAAATACTTTATATACTAAATGGTGTACTAAATAGCCTGCTAAATAATCTACTAGATGGTGGTGAGAGTTATCATGAAATATGATGTAGTTATAATCGGAGGTGGGATATCAGGCTTAACAACTGGGAGTTTACTTGCTAAAAGAGGTCTTCATGTAGTGGTTATAGATAAAAACTATAATCCGGGTGGTTCCTGCGGGATTTTTAAACGAAATGATGTGGTGTTTGATCAGGGATCTGCCATGCTTTTTGGGTTTGGAGAGCAAGGCTTTAATACTCATCGTTTTGTGTTTAATTGTCTTGAAGAACCTATAAATATAATCTAGCATGATCTTCTCTGTATTGTGTTAACTTTAAAGGCTACCGCATAAAATTTTGGCCGGATGTTGACATGTTTGCAGAGGAGTTATCCAGGGTGTTCCCATCTGAAAAGAATAACATAAAGAGATTTTATCATGAGCTTCAGAAAATGTATCGGCATATTATGGTGGAAAATCCAACCTATACTACTCCCGATGAAACAGACCTCAGGGGTTCTTTAAAAAGTCTGCTGAAGCACCCTGTTTCTTATTCAAGGTTCTTAAGTTATCTAAATAAAAGTGCAGAAAGCCTGCTAAAAAAATATTTTACAGATCCAGAGATTTTCAAATTTTTTGATAAGCTTACATCCACATATTGCTATACCACAGTGAAAGAGTCTCCTGCTGTATTGGCCTCTGTGATGTTTGTGGATAATCATGTTGGTGGAAGCTATTATCCGGCAGGGTCCACGCTTTTTTTACCTGGCAAGATGGAAAAAGTGATTGAAGAAAATGGCGGAGATATGATGTATCAAAGTGAAGTGACTGGTATTATATTTGATCAAAGTAGAGCCATTGGGGTAGATCTTACACAGTCTTATAGGTTTTCGTGCACTTTTTGAAATTTTCCATAATATAGAGAATTTTATATAGAGTATTTTATTGTAGATAATTCTAGTTCAGATAAAAAAATAGAATAGCAAAAGGACCTTAACACTTTGTGCAAGGTCTGAGAATAAAGAGCCTGACATTTAAGCCTCTTTAATATTAGTTATATTTAGTATATTTATTTTATTGGGGAGTCAAAAATTTGAAAAATTAATCAGATTAATAATTAAATTAATATTAACCTGTTTTAATTATGGCATTAAAGACATCCCTGAACACTACATGCTCTTTCAGCAGCTTGAAACCTTCATTAACAAGCCTTGAGATCCCTGACAATGACATGTTTCCTATGTATTGGCATAATTGTTTGTATGTATATCCACAGAGTGTCCTCAGAATATATGTTGCAAATGCCCTGATTTTGACGACTTCCCTGTTATGCTTTAACCTCAAATCTGTTGATATTCCTAAGGATAATCCTACATGCAACTCTCTTGATAAGCTTGTCGGTAATCCTACCGATGGTCTTTCCGAAAATCCTACCGCTAATTCTGCTTGTAATTCACCCGGTAATTCCTCAGAAAATCCTTCTGAAAGCTTTTCACCAAGCAATTTTTCAATTTTGCCCAGTACCTCATCGGGATTTTCACTCCTTACAATATAGCTCTTCTCACTCTTATACTTGTTTTCAGTATAAGCCCCGGTAATATTACCATCTACTTCGTTTATAATGTCTTTATTCTTCATAGATTCAGTGAAAGCCCTATACTTTTCCCGAGCCACCTTTTTGTCGCTGCTAAAGCACTTTAATATAAAATCTGTGTCTACAATTCCATCAAGCTCATCTCTGTAGCCGGTATATATTCCGTATGATGAATAAGGATACAATTCTTCTTTTCCACTATAACCCGGAAGATCTTTCGCATTGTTATTGATATATGCAGATAGTGTCAAGCTGTATGTATTATTATCAACTATGAAGCTGGCAAATCTGCCTCCAAACAAATGCCCATGCCGCTGGTATTTCTTATTATAATATCTGACATAGGCTATATTAAGGCTGCGCATGAAAGACGAAATATCTGCACCGCACGTATTAATGTATATATGAACATGAGTATCCATAAGGATATATGAGTAAATACTGCAATGATATTTATCTTTATACCGCTTTAAGAGTT
>DAOSDD010000394.1:0-2826 GCA_035362115.1 Clostridiales bacterium
CAATTTATTTTTTTATAATCCTGTGCAAAAAATATGCAGATGTGCATTAGCTTTTCAGAAATTTATCAATTTCATTCAAACTATCCTCCAGGTTATTTTATTACTAATTTTATTTTATACTTTATTTTCAATTTTATTTATGTTCTGTTTTCTATACATATAATATATCATTCGCACATTTTATTTTCAATATCTTAAATTAATAGTTCCTCTCTTTAGATAAATCACAGCTTAAAGAGAGGAACTATCGATTGCTTACTCACATAATTCCCTGACATTGGGTATTTTTATAGGAACCCCTCCCTGCAGCGTAGACATATGAGCATATATTCCCGGCAAAGATATTCTTATAGCCAGGTCAACGTCTATAGGAGGTTTGGTATCTTCTATTACTGATTTTACAAAGCTTTTCATCATATAATAATCAGCTCCTCCATGTCCTCCTAGAATTTTAGTGGATGCGCCAGGATAAGAAACACCTACAGGTATCTTAATAAGATCTGTAGTATGAGGTATATCTTTGAAATATGCTATTGTAGAGTGTTCTCCACTTCTCACAGTTTCAAGGGTACCTTTGCTTCCATATATGCAAAAATTATGACGTGCAGGTTCTCTTTGCAAGCCAAAGGACACAAATATTTTAATTAATGCACCCTTTTCTGTTTTAAATATAGCCACTTCATTAGGTGTACCTGTGGAATATTCCGGAATTGGGTTGATTTCGGGTGCAAATCCGCTTACCGAAACACACCCGTCATCTGTTATATATAACAAAGGCCCCAGATCATGAGTGAGGTATTTTATTGCATCATAAGTAGCTCTCCAGGTAGGGTTGCCGTTTTTATCCTTCATTAGTTCAATTACATTATGTAAGTATTCTGCTTCTGAATACCACACATCTCCTAAACGTCCGGACTCATATATCTCTTTCCATGTGTTTATGAATGCCCAAAAACAACAGTTTTCTCCAAGCATATACTTGCGGCCGCTCTTCTTTACGGCCTGATAAAGCTTCCTGGCTTCATCAAGAGAATTGATAGCAGGAACTTCTGAGAATACATGTTTTCCTGCTTCAAGGGCTTGAATTGACATAGACACATGAGCAGATACTTCCGTAGCTATTATTACTACATCGACATCTGTATTTAGAAGGTCCTCAAAATTATTGAGGCTTACAAATCCATCTCGTTTTTGTTCTTGTTTCAGCCAATCTTCACATGACTTTAACCTTTCTTCATCTTTATCGCATATAGCTGAAACAGTCACCTCAGGCATTAAAAGCATGTCGCCCAATAAACTGCGCCCACGACGCAGACCAACAACACCAATCTTTAAATTATTTCCCATGATGAACAATCCTCCATATAAAATAAGCTGTGCTATAAATTTTAATATGTCTTTGCAGACTCTTATTATTATAAGTCTAATAAAGGATAGAAACAATATTATAATGTCATAATATCGTAATGCCATAATTTCGTATCAGGTACATTTATAAAATTTAGAGAAATACTTACCAGAGGCTGCTTTTACGTTAAATAGAGCCTTTTAATGGTATGATGGCAAAATCAAACTTGCAAAACAACTTATATTTTACCTCTGCGACATATTTTTATTAATAAATTCCGTCCCATACTTATTTCCAATAATTACGGGTATCTTCTCCCATCCTAATAGCATACAGGCTTTAAGACGCTTTTCACCATATAAAAGTGTATATTTGCCGTTATCAATATTCCTTTGAACAATAATGGGCTGAAGCAATCCAACTTCATTTATGTTTTTAGCAATTTCATATATTTCCTCTTCATTTTCTTTTAGAAAATTATCATCATGTAACTTTTCGCAAATAATATTCGAGATATCAATTTCCTCGATTGCTTCATTTTGTTTTGGAGCTGTGCCCATTCCATCAAGTCCTCTTTTAAATGAGTAAATAAATGGTATCGCCAAATCTACATTTTTATTACGCTGAATCTCCTTTGTTGCTTTCTTTACAATCTCATACATAATCCTTGGTCTATCTGTAGCATCTGTCATGTATCTCAACCTGAACAATGTTCCATAATCCCATGTATCAGCCCGTACATACGGCTCTGCACCAATTTCCTGTATAATATCCTTTGTTACTTCTCTGGCAGTATTAAGAAGTATTTTTTCAACAGCGTCCCAATCAGAATCAAGAGTTACTCTGAACACTGCTTCATCCAGTATATAAGCACCAGCTTCTTTCTTTTGCTGGTATGTATAGTTTATCGCTACCTGTCCGAAAAGCATGGCATTGGGTACATGGACCATCCTTCCTACTGGTTCCTCGCTGCCTATTGTACCTCCTACTTGATTTAATGTAAGATACATGGGACTGAATTTAACCACATCACCTATGAGTCCAAGAGAGGGAAATTGAATTCTATCTCCCAGTTTATATGGCCGCATAATAATAACCATTATCCATGCAGCAAAACCGCTTACAGGAGCCTGTAATGACCATCCGAGGAGCATGCCTCCAAACATGGAGAAAAATGCTCCAAATGACTCCATTTTTCCAAATACGAACATTATTCCCATTAGCAGTGCAAAGAAGCATATAACTTTATATAGGCTGCTCAGCATTTTTACCTCGCCTTCACTTCCCTGCCTTGCCTGAACTTTTAGCTTGGAAAGTATGACCAGTCCAAAATATCCTGCAATACACATGGCGGCAATAAACATAAAATACATTATTGAATAATTTTCTGAAAGCATAAAAAGTGATATGCCATTACTATGAAGTGAAAAGAAGATAAAAGCCAATACTGTAGAAATTACAAAAGCAAAACTACTTCT
>DAOSDD010000395.1:0-2775 GCA_035362115.1 Clostridiales bacterium
GGTGTAGGTTCTGTAAAAAAGAACTGATAGACCAGGTACCTATGGGGTACAATCCTGCATAGGAGGGTAGAGTGGCACTACCTAAGGTTCCATTGATGAAGGTGGGTCGGAAACGGAACAACTGGAGTTCATTTCTCTTCCACTTGAGATAGGAACCACCGAACTTCCACATGGAAGCGCCTCAATTTATTGAGGTGAGGATGTCACAGCTACGCATCATTCCAATACTAGTACTAATCATTGATATTAAGTAGGAGTGATCATTGCGTTCTCATATATTGTAAAATTGGCAGTACTTAAAATCCGCCACCAAACCTTATATACTGCTGGATTAATTGAGTATATTATATTATGGCATGTTATTTCGACAAGCATCACCCATACGCATAATACCTATTTTTTTAATTTTTATTGATTGTTCTTCGCACCTATCTAATATTTTTGTTAGCCAATGTAAGCCAATAAACATCTCAAGATCCTGACCTTTTGACTCTATAAGTCATACAAAAAATCAGAGGGTATATACTGTAATGTATATACCCTCTAATCCCTCTGTGGCGTGCCATTCAGGACTTGAACCCGAAGCCTTTCGGTCCGTAGCCGAACGCTATATCCAATTTAGCTAATGGCACATATTTAACTTTTCCCACTAAAACTACGTTTACCTTTTCCTCCGTAGTCAAGCGCTCTATCCAATTGAGATATGGGCGCATATTAATATTCCATATTTAATAGTTCAATTTAAGTTCAAGCATTCACTTAAATTAAATATCATATTAATAATAATACAAATCCATTATAAAATCAACTATATTTTTTTGCTAATTTCGCCATGGTATTACATAAGAGTCATTTTCCTGAGGAATATCTTTCTAATGCTATTAAAAGTTATCCTGGAAGACATTAATCTTTTAATGATAAGGTGGCATTAATCTCCTGCAGCTCCTGCATTTTCCGCGTCTTCCGTACTATCATTATTTTGCAGATACTCTTCCAGAACTATCCCCCTTGATTTAATCTCTGTGGCCGCTTCAATCCCTACATATCTTAAATGCCATGGCTCATAGTTATATCCGGTTATGTCTTCTTTACCTTTAGGATATCTAATTATAAACCCGAAATAATGTGCATTATCTTTCAGCCATTGTCCTTCTTTTGTTTTACCAAAGTTTTCTGTCAGGATATTTGAAGCACCTGCCTTATTTGTTACATCCATTGCCAGGCCTGTTTGATGCTCACTTTGTCCAGGATAAGCTACATATTTACCGGCTTCTTCTCTTCCTACAGCCTTAACTTTTTTATCATATATCTTCTTTTGATAATCAAAAGACCTGTATCCGGACACACCAAACAGATTTATACTCTCTTTTTCCGCACTCTTAAATAACTTCTCAAGTGCTTTAGCAGCATCTTTCTGCATCATTTTTTGATCCATAGCAGTGGTGGTAGGAAATTGAACATCTGCTTCAACGAGATTACCAGGTACATATTTTTCCGGTATATCGTGTTCCTTATTCACCAAAATCAAAATATCTTCAGCTTTATTCATTTCCTCAGTAGATGTTAATACTGCATACGTGATTTTAATAATATATCTCCCTGATATAAATACCACTGATATTAATATAAACATGAAAAGCAAGTTTTTGAAAAGCTTTGCCTTATTAAGTTTTCTCTTCCTGTATCTTCTGTAAGTTGACATAATACCCCCGCTCTCCTGTTACAATAATAAACAAGTTTTGTAACAGGTATATTACAACTAAATAAAATATTCAGGACAATTTATGATAAATAACATTATCTGCTAATAAGAAATGATTTACTCATTTTCAAGGATATACCTATAATTATTTCCTAGCAAATTACAGCTTATTCTAAAATTATCCTCTGCACGTATAAGTGTAATATTTGAATTACCTATCACAGTCCTGGTGAGGACATTTTCATTTTCGAAAATATCCTTCATCCTGTCAAGCCTTCTGATTATACCTGTCTGATAGCAGTCATAACGTCTAATATCCCTGAAGTATGTATTACCTTCCAGGTCATTAATTTTTGCATTCTTTATAGTTTTATACCGCATGTAGGGAGGGTTTACATACTCCTCGGCTACATGAAAAAGAGTATTAGATCCAAATCCTGCACCTATAAATAGAACATAGCCTTCCAGTTCAATTATCTTCTGGTATGGTGTACCTGGTCCGCAAGGGGTATCATCATGATATGAAGTAATGTATTCTGCCTTTTCCCCCAAAGCAGCCGCAGATGAAAAAAGATGAAGGCTTCTTCTTGCATCCGGCATTTTACGGAAGACTTCAGTTATTAATCCTGTTCCCGAGGGTGTTTCAGAGGCATCAAAGAATGGTTCTGCCTCATTTATGCTCGCAAAGGTGAGAGTTGGCATAACTAGAGTTCCCTTATTCCCACAAGTATCAATAAGTGCTTTGATCACTGTCTCAGGTCCACCTTCCACATACCCAAAAGACTTCATGGAACTGTGAACAAGCAGAATAGGATTCTCAGGAAGGTTAAGTCTTTTTAATCCATTAAGTATATCATTATATGTTATAAACGTTTGTTGAGTTGAAGAATTATCTTTTTCCATCAGGTTATCCCCTTTATAGCTTTATAATAACAATTTATAATTACATATTTATAATTAAATTATAAAGCTATTATAAAGCAAATTGAATTTTTTGTACATCCGGATTTTTTATTGCGGGTGCATTTAAAATTTTTGAAGAAATATATTCCAGAAGCTATCGTTACGGTACT
>DAOSDD010000396.1:0-2775 GCA_035362115.1 Clostridiales bacterium
CTGTTGTCTCTGAAACTTTTTTCCAATGGGTCATTGAAGACAATTTCAAAAACAAACCTTATATACAAAAACAACAGCTATACAGTTGGGGCATAGAAAATTTTACCTGGAATGATTGGGCGCCTGTTGTTGCCCGATATTATGCGATAATCAGCCAGTTGGATGATGCAATAGGCAGAATTATTAATAAACTTGATTCACTTGGACTGGCAGATGATACACTTGTGATATATACTGCTGATCATGGAGATATGTGCGGATCCCACAGGATGATGGATAAACATTATGTGCTTTATGATGATATAGTTAAGGTACCACTGATTGCAAGGTGGCCGGGAGTTGTGAAAAGCGGTGCCGTATGCAGTAATTTTATTTGCCATTCCCTTGATATACCCCCAACAATGCTTGATATAGTTCATATTGAAAACAAAGAGTTCTTTCAGGGAAATTCACTGCTGCCGCTTCTAAAAGGTGATGGTAAAGGTAATAGTACTAATAATCTGAGACAATATGCAGTATCAACCTATAATGGGCAGCAATTTGGATTGTATACACAGAGGATGATCAGAACGGAAAAGTGGAAATATATATGGAATACAACAGATATAGATGAATTATATGACCTGCAGGAAGACCCTTATGAATTGCATAATGTTATACATGAAACTCAGTACAGTGGGATGGTAGCAGAATTGCGGTATTTGCTGTATGAGGAATTATTAAAAGATAAGGATGGGTTGGTACTGGGAAATGAATGGCTTAAGAAGCAGTTAATTGGAGGGAAAAAATACTAAAGTTCAAAATATTATAGTAAAATATTATTGTAATATTAGAGGATAATAATTTTCTATTCACTAAGAGAGTAGATCATTTATAAAATAGTCGTGAACACTCATGACTTTAGTAGTGAGAGATTTCAAGAAAGGGGAATAATAATATGGATAAGACAAAGGTAATAGGAAATTTAAAAGGGAACATGGCTTTCCAGATGAATCTTGATGGGCATACTCTAACAACTGATGCTTCAGAAAGCATTGGCGGAAATGACCTTGGACCGCGTCCAAAACAGCTTCTTCTTGCTGGATTGATTGGCTGTACAGGTATTGATGTAGTATTAATATTAAAGAAAATGAAAGTTGAATTTGAGGATTTAAGCATTGAAGTTGAAGCAGAAAATACGGAAGAGCTTCCCAAAGTATATAAAAATATTCATTTAACCTACAGATTTAAAGGGAAAAATCTCTCCAGAAACAACATAGAAAGGGCAGTATCATTATCCCAGGAAAAATATTGTGGTGTCAGTGCCATGCTGAAGAAAGCAGCACCGATTACTTATGACATTATAATCGAAGAAAATAGTTGATGCAGGAGTGAATATAAATGGAAAATGATAAATTGATTGAAATTAAAAACAATCTTTCAACCCTCCAAGTTTTAGAGAAACGCATGGACAGACTGATAAAAAGTATATATGAAGCAGAAGCCGAAGTACAAAGTCTATTAGTAAAATATGAAGCGGAATCTTTGGATGTTGATAAGTTAAAAGACGATAGTTTTTCAACAACACTTTTGAGATTATTTGGCAGATATGATGGCAAGCTTGACAAGGAAACAGAGGAAATGCTGTCTGCAAAGATGGCATATGATAAGGCGGTTGAAAGGGTTAAAGATCTAAAGCAGGAACGTGAGAATCTTGGCAGTAGAATATCTGCTATGAGAAACGAAATAAGGCTTTATGAAGATGAGATTAAAAGACGGGAAGAAAGAATAATCAGCAACAATGATTCTGAAGTATCGACTAAATATATGGAATTGGAAAATGAAAGAAAAATGATGATACAACAGCTGGTAGAAACCGATGAAGCATTAAAAGCTGCTATTGGAGTAACAAATACTGGCGAGAGAGCTGCTCAACATCTGGGAAGTGCTGAAAAATGGGCCACCTATGATGTTTGGTTTAAGAGCGGAATAATAAGCCATATGGCAAAGTATGATCATATTGATAATGCTGAATCAGAGTTCAATAGATTGGATTCACAACTTAAAAATTTAAAGAAGGAACTTAAGGATGTCAGAATGCTGGATACACCGGAAATTTCTACTATCAGCTCATCCCAAAGAGCCGTAGATTTTTGGTTTGATAATATTTTCACCGACCTAAATGTGCGGGGCAAAATACGTAATGATATAGAGCAGCTTGAGAGCCTGCTGAGTTCTATATATAAAATTATATCCCGGCTTGAGAGTAATAAAACAAATATCAATAGAAAACTTAAGAGTATAGACGAGCAAAAAAACAACCTGCTTATTAATCTTTGAGAAATATGAACAGAAACATGGGATGGTTCTTTTGTGCCGTTTTTTAACAATCTAGGTAATAAAACGTAAGAACCATCATCATGTTCCTGCTGTTTCGTCTGAAGGCTCAATCTGATGTTTCACAGGATTTCCTATAATCTCTAGGGGACATTCCACAGTGTTGTGTGAAAACAGTTGAAAAGTAATTAGGATCATTATAGCCTACTTCTGCTGAAATCTGATTAATTGGTAAATTTGTGCTTTTTAGCAAAGTTTTTGCACGCTCAATACGAACTTTACTAATATATGCGGGGACACTCATTCCCAATCTTTCTTTAAAATTATGACTTATATATGATTGGCTGCAGCAGCAAAACCTTGAAATATCTGCAATAGTGATATTATTGTTATAGTTTTGGTTTATATATTCGATAGCAAAAGATATGATGTGAGTTTTTGTATAGACTGTTTGAGGAG
>DAOSDD010000397.1:0-2770 GCA_035362115.1 Clostridiales bacterium
AATTAGTGTTATTAGTATTACCTTGAAAATAAACCCTTTTAATCTCATTTAACCCCAACTTCCGTCCTTTCGTATATCTTATACATTTCGCTTATCTTATATATAATTTACATATTAAATATAACGCACAAAAAATCTATATTATTTCGGTTGCTTAATACTACTTTGTTTCTTAACTTCCTGAAATAATTAACTCTCTAGTGCATATTTTATGCTTCATCATCCTTTTTCCCACTCATGAAAGCAAGAATTTCATCCAAACTTTTATCACTGTTTACAAATGCATTCAGCAATTCTTTACCCTGTAATTCCTGTTTCTTTTTTATCAAAATATTGAGTTCATTTACTGCAGCATCATATTTGACTTTAGCTGTTGCAACCACTTCTTTTTGTTTCTTTATCTTTTCATCAATCGATATACTTCGTCTGGCCATTATCATTGTCTCCTTTTATTTGATCTATCATCTGCAGTTTCTGATTGATTCCTATCGCCTGTTCCCGGATATTTCGCTCTGTCATATCAAACGCCTTTAATATCTCCTTCTGGGTGGCTGTCACCGCATGATCAAGGCGATAGTTTCCATCAGTCTGCCTAATCATCTCTATCTTTTCAAGTTCTCTGAGTGCTGCTGGAACAGTCATGAAATTCTCTTTCTTTTCACTCTTGCGCATCTGCTCTTTCAGATATGTGTAGAACCTATTTCGTATAATCAACGCTACAAATTCTATAAAAATCTTATTATTGACTGATTCACTTCCATGCACTCGGAAGCTCTTGTTTCCCAGATATGATTTATCGCCTCTGAAGAGTTTCTCCGAACCATCACGGCTCTTATATAGATCCAGCGCTTCTTCTGCTGACATCTTTTCCGAAGTAATAATAATGAAATATCCGCACAGTTTGATTTCACTGTCAATCACATCTTGCCTCTCTCTTGCAAACATAAAGGTTTTTTCATCCCCTTGTACGTGATAGATTGGATCAAAGTAGTGGCAGAATGCGCTTGGACATTCGTACTGTGTTTTTCCTTCCTGATTTGCCAAGTAAGTTGCCATACGGTCAATTTTCTCTTCAAGCTGTTCCCGTTCCGCTGTGCGTTTACGCTCGTTATAATAAATATGAAAATATCTGTCTTTTTCGTCAGAAGGAAACAATTTTCCTTTCACCGTGGTTCCGCTAACTTTATAATATCGGATACTGTGGCTTCGGCTTTCTTCGAAGCTTCCTTTGTTTTTCATTACAAGATCGCTGGCATACTTCTTCATGCCCTTCATCATGATGACAAAATCATAGCCACATTTATCCATATATCGTATATTTTCTTTGCTGAAGTATCCTCTGTCTAAGATAAAACCGACACGTCGGTAACCATATCCTGATGTTTTTTCCAGCATATACTGCAGCTGTGATACATCTACTATGCTACCAGGATACATCTCGTAAAACAAAGGTTCTCTGTTATTTCTGTCGTAGGCTATAGAATAGTTCAATACCGGTTTGTTTTGGTCATCCTTGGCATGGCCTATTTCCACAAAATCAACATCTCCAGCCTGGCAATTCTTATTGGTTGAATCATACGATATGTAGATTTTTTCTCTGTGATCTCTGTTTTTATTCCATTTATTTAGAAATTCTACACTCTGACTTTTCTTGATTGAACCGATAAAATCTGAAACCTTGGAATCACTGTACATCTTCATCTTATCGGTAAACAACGGATGATTGTAGGCATAGTCAGGATAATACTGACCAGCATTATTTTCTGCAATAATGGTATAGACAGCAATATCCAAAAAGAGTCCACTATCTTTACCAATAAGTTCTGACATCAGCTCATCCAGATGGTACTGTGCAATAATTCTTCTTAGTACCATATATGTCCCGACTCTCAGACAAGCACTTCTGTAAGCACTCTTCTTCACATCCGGGAGGTCTGCTTCAGGAAAAAAAGTCAAGTATCTCTCGTTAGGAATCATCATGGAAGGATCATCTTCACAGATCTTTCCAATTGGTGTACTTTTGGGAATGCTGTATTTTTTTTCAGGGTTGTAAACTCTATCAATTTGATAGTAAATGTAGGTGGTCCCGTTAATTTTTTTCCGGGTAACTTTGCCTTTTTCTTCTGGTATTTTAGCTCTCACATTAGCGTACATTATGGCCTCCTTTAGAGAGTTAATTAACTCTCTATTATCGTACCATATTTTGCTGAACAATGCAATGAAAATCGGGTATTTTTGCTGAAAAATGGCACTTTCTAAAATTTCTACATTCGTAGAGAATAACCTTGAGAGTTAATTATTGTGGAAGTCCACATTGTTATGGCCAATGGAAAGCGCTTTCCAAATTGGCATAGCATTGCTAATTTGGTATAGCACCTAAAACTGGAAATAAATAAATTGCTTGTTTTCACTAAATGCCAGCCAGAACGTTGTAATTATTAATATAGAATAAGCTGCCCACCTTATTAAGGCAGGTTTTTCAGAAATCCTGTCAAAAACGCTCCCCTTCCTTTGAAAAAGATGCACCAACTCTATTATAATAATTCCTGCAACTGAAATTATCAACTGGAATTTTGTAAGTGCCATATTTGATATGGAATTTACCAGATATTTTACATCAGTTATTTTCCCAATGCCAGTAAACAGATGTGTTACTATATAAAAAGCATCTTTTATGGAATTTGCCCTGAAAAATATCCATGCAAAGGATATAAGACAAAATGTAAATGCAACCTGCAAGCATTTATGTATTAAGGGCAACTTATTAATC
>DAOSDD010000398.1:0-2766 GCA_035362115.1 Clostridiales bacterium
GCACTTATGTTATAATAAATGCTATTAAGGAAATAAAACCTTAGTGGTTTTATCTTTATGCATTTATTGAAACGGTGTGAAGCAATCCGATTAGCGGATTGCACATATGTTATAATAATGGCTGCTAAGGGTAGGTACCTGTAAAATTTATATTTAGGCATTTTAGTAATAATTTTGGATATATGATGGGTATAATTCTTTATATAATGAGTTTTATATTCTTGTGTATAAAATATTATGTATCGTTCCTTTGAAGCAAGTGCTGCTGCACATTGGTGTTTTTACCGAGGATGAGACAACGGCACATATTATATATAAAAAATGCAGAGAATACGGTAAGGACTATCGGAGTTTACGCCTGCGGAGTTAGTAGGTTGCGAGGACAAAGAAGCAGGAAAATCTATTAGTGATAATAGAAACTCGTCACTTTAGTGATGGGAGGTTCGCATGCTGGTATTGGTAGTACTGAAATCCTGAAAATACATATTAAGGGGGAGAGTTTGTAATATGAAAGATTATACTGTTGAAAAATTACGAAATGTTTGTTTATTGGGCCATGGAGGTTCAGGCAAGACTACATTGGCCGAAGCAATGCTTTTCAATACCGGTGTTTTGGATAGGTTTGGTAAAGTGCCTGACGGGACAACTACAACTGACTTTGATCCTGAAGAGATTAAAAGAAAAATTTCTATAAACACCGCTATAGCTCCTTGTGAGTGGAATGGGCATAAGATTAATGTAATAGATACTCCTGGCTTTTTTGACTTTATAGGCGAATTAAAGCAAGGCTTAAAAGTCGCTGAAAGTGCTGTAATTCTTGTTCCTGGTAAGGGAGGAGTAGCTGTAGGTACGGAGAAATCATGGCAATACGCAAATGAGCATGGTATGTCAAAAGTGTTTTATATCAGCAAGCTTGATGAAGAAAATGCTGATTTTTTTGAAGTTGTTAATCAATTGGTGCAGACTTTTGGCAATAAAGCTATTGCTTTTCAAATACCTATTATCGAAAATGAAAAATTTACAGGTATTGTTGATATAGTTAATATGAAAGCAAAAAGATTTGAAAAGGACAGAATAATTGAAGCTGACATCCCATCGGGCATGAGCAGCAAGGTGGACGAATTAAGGGAAGCATTAAAAGAAGCAGTAGCTGAGACAGATGAAGAACTTATGGAAAAATATTTTTCGGGAGAAGAATTTACCCGGGAAGAAATTAGTAAAGGATTGCGTTTTGGAATATTGGAAGGCTCAATAGTACCTGTTTTATGTGGAGCTTCAATAAACAATTTTGGTGTCAAGCCTCTTATGGATGCAATTATTGAATATTTACCGTTTCCTGCTGATTTAACAGTTGTTAGAGCTAAAAAAGCAGGTAGTGATGAAACAGTTGAATTGAAAATTTCGGAAGATGAATCTTTTTCAGCATTAGTATTTAAAACAATAGCTGATCCCTTTGTGGGGAAGATAACACTTTTTAGGGTGTATTCAGGTACCTTGACTCCTGATAGTGTTATATATAATTCTACTACAGAGAAAACTGAAAAAATTGGGCAACTATTTGTTTTAAGAGGTAAAAAGCAGATACCCACTGACAAATTGATTGCAGGGGATATCGGAGGTGTTGCCAAATTACAGAATACCAATACCAACGACACGCTTTCTGACACTTCTAAGCCTGTTGTATTGGATGAGATAATTTTTCCCGAACCTTCTATAACTCTTGCTATTGAGCCAAAATCTAAAGGTGATGAGGAAAAAATAAGTTTAGGCTTACAACGGTTACAGGAAGAAGATCCGACTTTCAGAGTTGAAATAAATAGTGAGGTACGCCAGACACTTATTTCAGGTATAGGAGAGCAACATATAGATGTTATAATAAGCAAGTTAAAATCCAAATTTGGTGTTTCAGTTAACTTAATTGACCCCAAAATACCTTATAGAGAGACTATAAAAAAGAAGGTTAAAGCTGAAGGCAAACATAAGAAACAGACAGGGGGCCATGGACAATATGGCCATGTTTGGGTTGAGTTTGAGCCTGGAGAAACAGAAGACCTCATTTTTGATGAAAAAGTATTCGGTGGCGCTGTCCCAAGACAGTATTTTCCAGCTGTTGAGAAGGGCCTTCGTGAAAGTATAAGTAAGGGAGTATTGGCAGGATATCCTGTTGTCAACCTTAAAGCAACCCTTGTTGATGGTTCTTTTCATCCCGTAGATTCCTCAGAAATGGCTTTTAAGATTGCTGCCAGCCTGGCATACAAAAAAGGACTGGAGGATGCTTCACCTGTGCTTCTTGAACCCATTATACATGTCGAAGTATATGTACCTGATAACTATATGGGAGATATCATTGGAGATTTGAATAAGCGCAGGGGCAGGATATTGGGGATGAATCCTCAGCATGACGGTACCCAACAGATAGTTGCTGAAGTACCTCAAGCTGAAATGTTTAAATATGCTACTGATTTAAGATCTATGACTCAGGCAAGGGGATCTTTTAAAGAGTGGTTTGAGAGGTATGAGGAAGTGCCTCCTATGATAAGTCAGAAAGTAATTGATGAGGTCAGAAAAGCAACGGGAGATGAAGGAGAAGACAGTTAAGAGTAGAATATCGGAATAAAATTCATTTATTGCCAGCATGGGTGCATTTTCTTCAGAAAAAGGAAAAATGCACCCATTTGCAAATTTTATACCATTTACAAAGGTGCATTTTATAAAAGTGAAGAAATATTTACCAGGAGCTGACGTTACGCCGCTTAGAGCCTTTAA
>DAOSDD010000399.1:0-2757 GCA_035362115.1 Clostridiales bacterium
TTTAATTTATTATGTCCATGTTAGCGGCACAATGCAATCCTCAATAATATCTTCTCCGTGAGTACCACCCACTGTGCCGTCAGACCTCTTAAATTCATGTTGTCCGTGATCCGCAAGTATTATAATACCATGCTCGTGTTTACGAAGTTCAGCTATACACCTTGATAACCACTTATCAGATCTAGCAATAGCATCCCCGGCTTGTCTTGAATAAGGGCCAAACGCATGAGATACATCATCAACAAGTCCATATTGCACAATAATAAACTGTTTTATGTTGGATGTTCACGAGCAAGGAAGAACTTAATCATCTTGCTTGAACGATTGAAGCTTAAGGGGGATATTGAATTACAAAAAAGAAAGTTTACTACACTTGGTTTCGTTGTTTCGTAGCAACGTGTTCAATTCACTCCCCGCACCCAAAACAATAATGGATCTTTGTCTATAGCATCTATCTTTACCTAACTTCTCATAATTTGTCCTGATACTTTTTGTACATAAAAAACAAAAAAACCAAAATAATATGATCATCCGACCTTTTTAAGAATGCCGGATAATTATATTATTTAATAAAAAGGATGATAAAAATCACAAATTTACAAATCGAACTAAATAGTATTATAGCTGCATATAATGCATTGGTTAAAGGTATAGATGAAGCAGCCCTTGATAATAGAGACAGGGCATATGGTGGCATTATTAGAGCAGGTAAGGGTAAGTTGGTTGAAAGTATAGCAAGACAATTAGTCAGGTCAGCATGGTGTACAGTTTTAAATCAACCTGGGTCCAGATTAACTATGGACAAAACAAAATTCAGAATCAGATTAAAAGATGACTATATAAACCGAATGAAAGAGCCATATGTTAAGAATTATCTTGTAAAAAATAAATCAACAATAGCATATAAATTTGGTACCGATGTTCATGTATATATTGATGGCAGGTTAGTTATACCTATTGAATGTAAAGCATATACTGAAAATGCAATGATGAAAAGAATTTTATTTGATGCAGCATTAATGCAGGAAGCAAAAGGAATAAATAAGTACTATCTATTGCAGCTTGAAAGCCAGCTTGGCGGAGATTACTGCGAATTAAACGATATAACATATGGAAGTCCCTCAACTCATACCTTAATATCCTACTTTGATGTAGATCTGAAAATAATTACCTTGCTAAAAGGCGAACGGAAAGTGGATCAACCCATACATAAACCAGAGTACTATAAACCATTAACACTTCAAAGGTTGGAATGGGCTGCTAATATGTTAGCTGCAGATTTAAAACAATTTACATAAATGATTAAATGATTATAGATCAAACAATGACATATTTATTAGAGTATTTGCTACCCTCTCTTTTGCTTTTTGGCAATATTCTTCAGAAATATCCAACCCTACATAGTTTCTGCCTAATTTATAGGCAACTACCGTTGTGGTTCCAACTCCGTTAAATGGATCAAAAATAATATCACCTTTAAAACTGAATAATTTTAAAACTCTTTCAACCAACTGCTCTGGAAACATTGCAGGATGGCTATATTCTTTCATTCTTCTTTCCGGAGCAATACTCCATTTTGCAACCACCCACTGTTTGAATTCATCCGCAGTTATATCAATGTTTTCTTTATCTCCTCTTTTCGTTAAATCTCCCTTGCAAAAAATTTCAATAAACTCCCATGTATATTTTAAATATGGGCTAGAAGGACTTTTCCAACTTCCCCATGCAGTGTATTTGCAATTATAGTTATTCTTTTCCCATAATATTTCCCCTTTCCAAATCATTTTATTCTGGATGAAGAAATTACTAATTATATGATGACTTGGTATATAGTCGGAAAATAGGGGTTGTACATTTACAATTATTCTACCACTATATTTTAAAACTCTGATACACTCCTTGAATATTCTAAAGAGCTTATCAAAATACCTTTCCCAATGGTTACTATCATCAGAATTTTCATAATCAAGTCCAAAATTGTAAGGCGGTGATGTAAATATTAGGTCAATGCAGTTATCTGGCAGTAATTTAAGAAATTCCTCGCTATCTGCACATATTATCTGATTATTAAACTTTTCTGGTAATACATTGTTTGTTTTACTAAATTCGTTATTCCTGGCATAAAAAAACTTATTTCGCTCTTCTTCCTTGCTCTTGCGGTTCGCTACCTTTCTCTCTTTATTAAAATCTACAAATACTCTTTTCCCGCCTTTTATCCCATAACTTCCAATATTGTTTATATTTTCATATATTGAATATAAAATACTATTACTATCTATATCCGATTTAGCAATACAGCTTAGTAATTTTTCTAAATCAAGTTGCTTTATATATGCATACAGAACATTATCTTCAACTTTAAAATAGAAATCATTTTTTGGGAAAATCTGATTGCAGAGAGATATAGCTTCTATTTCATTATTGTCAAGTTGGTTCTCAATATTCATTTTTAACTCTATATATTTTGTTGAACCCATAAATTTTTCTCCTAATCCGTATTTTTTAAATTTACAGCTTTGGATTTTTTCATTATTCTGTCTTTAGATTTATTACATGCTGAAGGTATAATCAACATATTCCCGATCTTTTTAGATGCTTCATGCCGGTTTTAAGCACACAAAACTTGAGCTCTTCTATGCGGTATGTCCTATCTTTCAACGGCTTCTCCAGCACTCATATACTCTTTAATATGATCAAATACTATCAAATGAAATTATGTGCTTAATTATATGCCAGATGCCGAACAATGTCAATTAT
>DAOSDD010000400.1:0-2746 GCA_035362115.1 Clostridiales bacterium
ATAGAACGGGTCTGGAAATATGATGGAAGCAGCTTATATACTGTATCAATACTAAACAAACTAAATAATTCCCAGCTAATTAATCAGTCCCAACTAATTAATCAGCATATCAATAATGAAATTGAATTTATCTTCAATGCTAATAAGACTGAATTTTCCTATGAAGGGCTGACATGCAGTATTAGAGCAAAAGATAAGCCATATTTTATGGAGTTGGCTGATGTAAAAGTAACTGAGGTGACAGATTCGATCTATTCTGTACCATATCTTGAGGTTATGTTTTATTTGAAAGATAAAGTTCACAGGGTAGATATTAAAAGATATGCGTTAATATATGAAAATACCCCTGCCATAAAAACATATATGGAAATCCGCACGTGCAATTTCCCCATGGGCGAGTTTTATGACGGGTTTAAGTTAAATATATTGGATAATTACCCGGTAAATCATGACTACGAAGCAGGTGATATGTTTTCTTGTGAATTCTTCACCAGAACGGATCATACAAACCACTTGGTGGAAAAAAGGAAAAATCCTGAAGGTTTTGACAGGGGAAATCTTATTATATATAGCGGTAATAAAACCAGGAGCATTGTTAGCAAAAGTACTGATAATATTAATAAAACTACTAATATAACTACTAATATAACTACTAGTAAAACTTCTAGTAAAACTACTAATAAAACCATTAATAAAAGTGTTAATGAGAGCGGGTTTTTCATACTGAAGGAAAGTCCTTGCTTTTCCGACCAGCGTCCTGAGGCAGAGGGAAATTTCTATATTGGACCAGATGGCATTAAAACCCTTGGATGGGGCATAAGACCTGAAGAGTTCAGGATGAATGAGTTTATGAGAACATATGCATCTGTCATAGGAGTGTTTACCGGAGATAGCAATGACGGGCTTCTTGCATTAAAGAAATATACTCAAGCAAGAGCTGTTATTAAACCTGAGAGGGATTATATGATTATGGCCAATCCATGGGGGGATAGGCAGTGCCTGGAGCACATGGGTGAAGAATTTGTTTTAAATGAAATTGAAGCATGTGCAAAGCTGGGAGCTACTCATTATCAGTTGGATGATGGGTGGCAGAAAAGAGGTAGCCTTAAGCGCCTTTCAGATAATGAAGCTTTAGAAGAAGATTTTTGGGATATGAATATTGAGCGTTTTCCCAGCAAATTTGATAAAATTGCAAAAAAAGCGAAAGAGCTGAATGTTGAGCTTGCTTTATGGTTTGCTCCTGATTTTAACAGGCTTTTCAGAAACTATAAGGAACAGGCTGAATTACTATATAGCATGTATAAAAACTATGGAATTAAAAAATTCAAGATAGATGGTGTAAGCTTAAGAAGCAAAGAAGCTGAAGAAAATCTTGAAAAGCTTCTTAAAATATTAAAAGAAAAGTCCAAAGGAGATATATCTTTTAATCTGGATACAACAAACAACCCAAGAGGCGGGTACTTTATGTTCCAGGAGTATGGAAACGTTTTCCTTGAAAACCGTTATACAGATTGGAGTAATTACTACCCCTGGCTTACTCTAAAAAATCTATGGGATCTTTCTGCATATGTTCCAACTCAAAAACTGCAGATCGAATTTTTAAACATAGACCGAAATAAAGACAAGTATAAAAAAGAGGATATATTGGCACCTGTAAACTATTCCTATGAATATGTTTTTGCTATTACCATGTTTGCAAATCCCCTGTGTTGGTTTGAACCATCAGCCCTGGACAGCGAGCCCATGGAAAGGTACAGTAAAATAATAAGCTTGTATAAGAAATATCGTGATGATATTTTTGAAGGCAGCATATTTCCAATTGGTGACAGACCATCCGGTTATTCCTGGACGGGTTTTCAATCCCACAATTCATCTAAAAACAGAGGATTTATCATTATTTACCGTGAATGCAGTGAAGAATCTGTTTGCAGTATCAAACCGTTATTTATAGAGGGCTTTAATATAGAAATGAGGAGTTTGAGTGATGAAAACGAAAATATAGTAATTAAGGACTATGATGGGAGGGGAATAGATTTCCACCTTGAGAAGCAGAATAGTTTCAGATTGTGTGAGTATATACTTGATTCCAGTAAAAATGAATAATATTATTGTATTATATAAGTGAAAAGTTATTATTTAAAGGAGATGTAAACTGTAACAAAATATATTGACAAGCATAGACATATATGGTAGTATATAGGCAGGAGGTGTTTATGTATGAACACATATAAACCAAATGAATTTGCAGAAATGATAGGTGTGTCAGTTAAAACATTGCAAAGATGGGACAATGATGGCAAATTTAAGGCTTTTAGAAATCCTTCTAATAGAAGGTATTATACTCATAATCAATATGTTGAATATATGGGTAAAATTATTCAAGACAAAGATAAAAGAAAAACCATTATTTATACAAGAGTTTCAACAAATGGGCAAAAAGATGATTTGAAAAATCAGTCTGAATTTTTAAAGCAGTATGCTAATGCAAAAGGTATAATAGTTGATGAAGTATTTGAAGATATTGGCAGTGGCTTAAATTACAATCGTAAAAAATGGAATAAGTTATTAGAAGATTGTATGTTAGGTTTAATAAAGACAATTATTATTTCTAATAAAGATAGATTTATAAGATTTGGATTCGAATGGTTTGAAAGATTTTTAAAATTAAATAGAGTAGAATTAATAGTTGTAAATAATGAAAGTTTGTCGCCACAAGAAGAAATGATACAGGATTTAATTTCAATTA
>DAOSDD010000401.1:0-2716 GCA_035362115.1 Clostridiales bacterium
ATATGTGTTTATTGTAAATTAGGAAGGAGGTCAAATAAATGTTTAATCAAATTATCGTCAGAAAGGCCGGCATTAAAGACGCTGCAATTATAAGTTCGATTGGAGTTTCTTCATGGCAGGCAGCATATCGAGGAATTATCTCTGATGCATATCTTGATTCTCTTTCAGTTGAAAAGAAAGAGGTGCAGTTGGCTAAAAGCTTTGCTATACCGGAAAATCAATTTGCTGTGGCTGAAATTGATAATCAGGCAGTTGGGATGATGTGTTTTCGTCCTGATTATAGAAAAGAAAATATTAAGGAACAGGATTGCTGGGAAATTGAAGCTATTTATGTTTTACCACAATATTGGAGAATTGGAATAGGTCGAGCTTTGATTAAATATGCTTTTCGGCACATGAAATCAATTAATATTAATAGCTGTGGTTTGTGGGTTTTAGTAGAGAATCACCGTGCAAGAAAGTTCTATGAGACTATAGGTTTTTATCCATCAGGTATTGAAAGACCGATATCGATAGGAGGGAAAGAACTTATAGAGATGCATTATACTATTGATCTTAATGATATGTTGGCTAAGAAAATTTATAATATGGAGATGCAATTATTGAGACCGGAAGTTAGAATATCATCTGAAAAACTGGCAGAATTGCTTTGGGATGATATGATTGAATTTTGCAGCAGTGGATTCGTATATCAATATAAGAAAAATGACGTTATAGAGAAAAGTTTAAATTCAAGTACATTAAAATGGAAAATAAAAGATTTCAAAATTAAGTGTTTATCAGATGATATAATCCTTGTAACATATATGCTTGATAAAAATAGCTACACAAGCACTAAACCCAATCACTCTCTTCGGAGCTCAATCTGGAAATCCACTGATGGAAAATGGAAAATGTTTTTCCATCAAGGCACACCGGTTGTAGAATAAATTGCATTCATTTTATTAACAATACCAGAAAAGAGGTAGGTATATGAAAGAACTCAAAGGGCAAACAGTGCTCTTAAGGGACATAAAAGAGAGTGATATTGATGATAGGCACATTCTTGGAAAAAATGATGAATTTATCTATATGTGTGGCGGCAACCGAGACGGAAGAACACTTTACCCAGACCGTGAGCATTGGGTAGCCTGGTATGAAAGTTTTAAGAAAAATGAGTGTGCATGGATTATCGAATATAATGGTAAATGTATTGGAAGCGCAAGGCTGCATCATATATCTGAGACTGATCGTAGTGCAACCTATGCAATCGGGATTTTTGATGTTACGCTGTTTTCTAAAGGTATAGGCAGTGAGGTTACAAAGCTTGTTCTGGAATATGCTTTTAAGGAAATGAAGCTGCATAGGGTTGACTTAAAGGTTCTTGATTATAACAAGCGTGCAATACGGTGTTATGAAAAATGCGGTTTCAAGATAGATGGGATATTAAGAGACAGCGCATTTATTGAAGGCTCTTTCCATTCAGATATTATTATGAGTATTCTGGAGGACGAATGGAAGTGAGTGGGATTTAATGCAAACATGGTATAAATCTTTTGGGAAAGAAACAGCTGCTCCCAAGCGCCCGGAATATATCTGGAAAAAATCTTTGCTTACAATATTTAAGCAGCTTGTTTCGGAAGATTTTTCGGAGCTAAGGCTGTGTGTAATTCGGGATCGCATGACTGAATCTCATGACTGAATCTCATGTTTTGTTTGGTTCTGTTTTGGAGGGGTTGTTGAAAGTAGCCTTTTTGCTTCATCACCTATATTTTCCTTGGCGTACACATCTGCGATGGACATTTGATAGATCCTGTCTTCTAGTTTCAAA
Source organism: Clostridiales bacterium (assembly GCA_035362115.1). Classification (GTDB taxonomy): domain Bacteria; phylum Bacillota; class Clostridia; order Acetivibrionales; family DUMC01; genus DUMC01. Next base: position 1,811 of record DAOSDD010000401.1, read on the forward strand.
TTTTGGATCAAGTATTGACAGGAAATTATCATATAACAGTTGGCATAATAAAATTAATAGTATAGGCAATCTAATTGATGAATACAAAAAATATATTGCTGCTCATGTTCTTTTGCCCGAGATAAACATTTGGAGTGCGTAGTATTGAGAGAGAAGAAATAGGTTGAAGTAGCAGGGTTGAGGAGATTTCCCTTCCTGCTTTAAGGGATGTATTAGAGAATAAGAAACACCGAGCAATACCATTTACAATATACTCAGCAGGATTAAGAGTAGGAGAAGTAGTTAGGTTAAAGATCAATGATATTGATTCTGAAAGAATGCTGATTCATGTTGTACAGGGTAAAGGTAGGAAAGATAGATATACTACCCTATCTGAAGTAGCTTTAACGGAATTAAGAAACTATACAAAAGAGTATAATCCTGAAACATGGTTATTTCCTGGACAAAATCCTAAAAAATTTATTACCGAAAGGACTGTACAGAGGGTATTTGAAAATGCTAAAATGAAAGCAGGAATAAAGAGAAAGGTATCTGTACATAGTTTAAGTTATCCAAACCTTTATAAAATCCAAACGTTCGGATTTTTTAAGACATGCTTTTGCAACACATTTGTTGGAAGGAGGAATAGATTTAAGGTATATACAGGAATTGCTAGGCCATTCTAGTTCAAAAACGACTGAAATCTATACACATGTAACTAGAAAAAGCATACAAAACATTGTAAGTCCACTAGATATGATAGTTAGGAGGGATAAAAAAACTTAGCCTAAAGGGGCATTAGCGACATATATCGTAAAATATCCCATATTGTGGGTATTAGCGACAGTCGATAATATCTATAATAAAGAATGTTAGGCGACAGATGTCGGGAATACAATAGATAAGCAGACATCGCTCGCTGCGCTC
>DAOSDD010000402.1:0-2696 GCA_035362115.1 Clostridiales bacterium
AATTTCTCTGTCATACACATCAATAATTGACTGTATATAGAAAAACCTGTCTTCTCCAACTATATAACCATACTTAAGGTCCGTTTCCCACAATTGATTTGGAGCGGTAACTGTACGATTTTGAGCCAGTTTTCGGGGATACCTTGCTTTTATCTTTCTCTGGGGCCTTAACACTCCTAATTCCTTACACAACCGGTATACTTTCTTCTTATTAATAATCAGTTTATACGTTCGTTGGAGTTCTATGGTCAGCTTATAATAGCCATATGCAAAGCAATCACCTTCAATAAGTGTAATTATCCACTCTTTAATTTGCATATCACATATCTTTTTACCACTTATGGTGTATGAATACCCTGGAATAGGTCTGCCGCCATTCTCATTCTTTTCTTTACTTTTCTTAGTAATTGTATAATAATACGTAGACGGATTAAGGTCTATTATTCTTAGTACTGTAGATGCTTGATGCCCCAAATTAATCCATTTATTTGCAATTTCTACCTTGAAGGTAACGGAATTTTCATTTTTTTTAATAGGTCTCTCAGTATTTCTATTTCGAGCTCCTTCTCGCCAATTAGCCTTTTAAGCTGAGTATTCTGCTCAATCGCTTTCTTTACTTCCTTAGGATCTTCTGTTAGAACTGAAGCTGTTTGCAATGCTTTCTTTGTCATATTGTTGATCGGGTTTGGCTTTTCCTCTCGAACCCACCTAGCCACCATAGAAGGGTTTATATTATATTTCCTTCCGACAAGGCTCGAATTACCTGTTTCTAAAGCTTCTTTCACTACCTGTCTTCTAAATTCATCAGAATGCTTTTTAACTCCCATTTTTCTTCTCCCCTTTGCTTGTTTCTATTATACAAGCTTTGAGTCTAATTGTCCAAGGTGATTAGGGGGCTTATGAGATAGGACTAACACCATCAAGCTTTAGAGATACAAAATAGTTAGATAATATTCAAATTATTAGAGAAGTCATATAAAGAACATATAAAGGCACTCCTGCATACACAGCTTTTGCAAAACATGATAACGATTTTATTGAAATGATGAATTCATAAGAAATAAACGATAAATATAAATGGCAAATATAAACTGTATGTTGGATGAAATAAAACCTGAAATAGCAGTTGTGTGCTGCTATTTCGCTAATCAGGCGAAGGCAGCCGGTGATGCACTAATATTTTAACTTCTTATTCATTTTTCCCGTGATATATGATATAATTTTTTTACCTCTAAAACATTAAATTTTAGCTTCATAATCATACCACAAAACTTGGATTAATTTGCAGAACTTGGAGCAATTTATATGGCTTGGATGAATTAAACTAATTATTTTCTGCATATTATTTGTACAAATATGTACAGGGAAGTGAGAGTTTTTACCATGAAGCAGGAGAAAAATTATCATTATGATGTAAAAGAGGTATTTCGGATATTTTATACTGACGAATTTATGCTGCCCCCTGAAGAACGAATAATACCCAATGAACATTACCATGACGTATATGAAATATTTTATATTATAAATGGCAATGGAGCTCATTATATCAATAATAAGAAGATTGAGATAAAAAAACATGATATGGTATTTGTCGATAAATATCACATTCATAAAGAAAGATATTATGACAATGATTGTAAGGAACGCATCATTTTTCAGTTTAATGATGATGTCTTAAATAGCTTTGTTAACACAAGAATAAAGGAAGAAGTAATTAATTTATTTGAGTTGAAAGTGCTGTCTTATCCGGATAGCTTTAATGAATATCTTATAAATACTTTCAAAAACAGGATATTGCCTGAATATAATAAAGCATCTAATATATTAAACTATACTATCTGCAAATTGATATTTTTGGAGGTATTACTTGAGATTTTAAAGCTTAAAGAAAATGGGGAAGTAATTATAAAAAAAGAAGAAGTGCAAAACAAAGAAGACAAATCAACCAATTCCAATGGTCATATTGAGGAAAATAAAATTGTTAAAAATAGTACTCATAATGCAAATAATACTAATAATGCAAATAATACTAATAATACTAATAATACTAAAAAAATAGACAGATCTAAAGAAGATATAGTATATGAAATAATAAATTATATTAAACTTAACTATGAAACAGATATTTCTTTAGAACAATTATCTAAGGATTATTACATAAGCAAATATTATTTATGCCGTAAATTTAAAGAAATTTCAGGTTCAACTATTATCGAATTTGTAATGAATAATAGGCTAACTGAAGCTGAAAAACTTATCAAACATTCAAAGCTTAATATCGCTGAAATTTCCCGGCAAGTAGGTTTTAAAAACTGTAATCATTTTATAAATGTATTTAAAAGGAAATATGGTTATTCGCCCAATGTTTTCCGGGAGAACTATATAAAGAGTCTTTGATAGATTCTGGATACAGTGGCAAAACCTAAGCAATAATCATATATATTTGATTGCACAAAGCAAGATTACTTGACTTCAAATATGCAGGAAAGCAGCAAAAATGAGCACCGCTCTTAAAATTATAGCAATTATCATATATACATGAAATGTTTTACAGCAAGATTTTTTAATGACAATGTAAGGGAAAAATGGTACTATAATTACAATCCAAGTTCAGAGGAAATAAGTGATAAAATTTATTAGTTTTAGGAAACACAGCGGGAATCCTCTCTATTTTAATGGAGCAGATGAAAGCTGTG
>DAOSDD010000403.1:0-2684 GCA_035362115.1 Clostridiales bacterium
AGCAGTTAAATACAATGGAATCAATGGGTATACCATTTCTGTGCTCATATCTACAAAAAAACTAACCAGTCCCAATAAAATAATATTTGAATTTAGAAATCTGTTTTTCATAGCACACCTTCGATTTTTTTTATTTTATGAATCTTACGATACCCCTTTGCTTTAATAAAATCAAGATGCATACTGCTCAGCTTGAAAAAAGATAATATTAAAAAGCAGCGGGGACGGTTCGAGACCAGTGAAAAAGTCCTGAACTAGTCCCACTCAAAATAGAATAGAGTTATGCGATCAGAACCTTAAAACCATTGTAATTACTCGATTTCACATAAAAATATCCCCCCGTTTATGGTATAATGTAAGTAGCGAACCAACATTACCAAAAGGAGGATATTTCTATGTTACGAACAAAGCCTAAGCAATTGTCGTTCCACTCATCATTATACAATAAAATACCCGAGAATCATATCCTAAAGAAGATAGATTCTGTCGTAGACTTTAGCTTCATTAATCGTCTCCTTTCAAGCAGCTACTGCAAGGAGTTCGGAAGACCCGCTAAAGAACCTGAATTGATGTGTAAATTGCTGTTTTTACAACACCTATACAATCTTTCAGACGAGAGAGTCATCGAAGAAGCAGAGCTTAATTTAGCATATCTTTACTTCCTAGGAGTCAATCCAGAGGAAAGTCTTCCTGACAAAAGCCTCTTATCCAAATTCAGGACCCATAGATTAAGAGAATCCACTCTTGATGAAATCATAACTGAGATTGTGAAACAATGCGTAGAAAGAGGTATCATAAGCTCATCAAGCGTAAGTATAGATGCTACACACATAGAAGCAAATACAATCAAAAAAACACCTGAGCGATTGATGAAACATCTTGCGCAGGAAATAATCAAAAGCTATGAAGAAGATACAAAAGAAGAACTAAAAGACTTGCCACAAGTTCCTGAATACAAGGAAATCAAGGATCATAAAGAAGCCAAGTCTGTCATGAAAGACTATCTAGAAACAGTAATAGAGAAAGTAGGCAGCTGTATAACCCCGGATAATGCAAACACGAATAAAGCGATCAATAGAGCCAAAGACATCTTAAGCGACCCGAAATTCATAAATCAAAAGGGTACACGATCACTGATAGATGAAGATGCAAGAGTTGGTAGAAAAAGCAAGACCCAGGATTTTTATGGCTACAAGTCAGAATTTGTGATGACAACAGAAGAAAGGATAATAACCTCAGTAAGAACAGCAAATGGAGCATACATAGACGGAAGTTACGCGAAAGAACTCCTGGACAGCACAAAGAAAGCTGGAGTAAATATTAGGGAAGTATATGGAGATAAGGCATACTTTAGAAAATTCATACTGGATGACATAGAGTCTGTACAAGCAAGAGCCTACATACCGGTTAGTGCAGTGGTATACAGACTTGATGAAACAAAATTTACATACAACAAAGATTCAGATGAGTGGCAGTGCATGCAGGGGAATACAAGCATAGAAAGAAAATACTTCACAGGTACGAGCCAAGGAAAACTCAGGGCAGGTTACAAATACTATTTTGATATAGCACAGTGCGAAAAATGCCCAATGCATGATGAGTGTTCAGGTAGCGATAAAAGGAGAGTCTTACAAGTTGGTTTAAATACAATGCAGTTCTATGAGATCTCTCAATATCAAAAGACGGAAGAGTTTAGAGAAAAGTATAAAAAGAGAGCATCAATAGAGGGTAAAAATGCAGAGTTGAAAAGATTTCACGGACTGTCCCGAGCAAGAGGGTATGGTCTTTTAAGTGTCTCGATCCAGTCGAAATTGGCTGCGATAGCGGTAAATATAAAGAGGATAGCTGCAATAGCATCCTCTCTATATTTTACAAATATCCAATTTTGGTTATTTTGGGGTCCAAGATATGATTTTTAGGTTTCAGCTAAAAAATGTCGCTAAAAAACCTTAGTTTTTCACTGGTCTCGGACGGTTCTTTTTGGCTGGAATTGTTAAGTTAATTAAACAATTCCAGCCAAAAAGAACCGTCCCCGATGGCTTAAAGTGAATATATTAACCTCAGTATCTCCTTGTTCTCAGGTATATCCTGCATGGAATGTCCATAATGCACGAATCGAAGCACGCCTTCCTTGTCCACCAGCATCTGTGCTGGCATCCTGCCAAGCTTGAACAAGTTGACCTTTTGCCCATATAGCTTCAACACCTCATGGTTAGGATCCGGAATGCCATAAAACTCCAGTTCATTATTTTTCCAGTACTTCTCAAAGCTGTCTGCATTCTCCGGTCCTATTGCCACTATTATTGTATCTTTCTCCACAAACTTACTGTAATCCTGATGCAACTGCATCATATGCTTTTGGCAATACATTCATACAAAGCCTCTATTTAGAACGATAAGTACATTCTTCTTTCCCTTAAAAGCCGAAAGCTTGAATATATCCCCTTTAAAATCCTTCATCTCGAAATCCGGTGCCTCTCTATTTACTTCTACACTTGCCATTTAATATTCCCCCCTGTACATCCTTTGTTTGCATGCTCCATTGTATTATACCCATCCAGAAAATCCCCAATAAAAGGCCGCCTGAAAATCCCAGGCGGCAGAAATATTATCCTATTGATTTGATCAAGTATATAAGTATAGCAGCAGCTATGAATACAACAGTCAAGACTTTCCTGATCCTC
>DAOSDD010000404.1:0-2682 GCA_035362115.1 Clostridiales bacterium
TATTTTGTGAGTTTGATTTTGCCCGTAGCTGAATTTAAAGGCTCTAAGTACTGTAGCGGCAGCTTCTGGAATATATTTCTTCAAAAACTTTTAATGCATCCAAGATCTTTTATTTCAGAACATTTTTTATATTATCAGCAAGCTTAACAAAAAACTCTACATTTGGATGAAATCTATAATTCATTATACATATCTCAAACCGTGAGTCTTCACTTCCAAAAGAAACAATCCGTAGTTTACCATTATTGCCCATAAGGCCATTTATTGAATGGTCAGCTGCTATAACTCCAACCGTGGCCAGTAATAATGACAAATAGAATACACGGCGGCAATATTTTTTATATTTTTTAAGGTTTTTGTGCTTTTCAAATCTGCTCATGTTAACCCATCACCTTTTTATATGGATTTTTAATATAATTATTATTACCATATAAAATTATTTAATAACTTCATCTATAGCTTTAGTCAAATATTTTACACTTTCAAGACATTCGCTCAACAAATTGCCGTTACCACCAATTTCAACAGTTAAAGAGCCCGGGGAAAACTGTTGGTTATATCTGTTATTACTTATATATATATGCCTTGCTAAACCCGGGTACTGATTGTTTAAATTTTCCTGCAGTTTTATCGCAAGTTTAAGATTTTCCTTCCAATTAGGGTGATAGAGTCCATTGCCATTAGTACCAACAACAAACATTATCTGTGCTACATCTTTGCCTTCAATTTTTTTGGCCACCCTTAGTTTGGGCTGTTCTGAACTAAGCCCGTCTCTATGTATATCGAGTACCAGCTTTATTGAAGGATAGCTCTTAAGATATTTATCTATTGTTTCATACGAATTATTATATGATTTGTTGTAGTTCGGACGATCATGTACCGTACCATTATGAACTACATCATAACCATACTTCTTCTTAAATTGCTCTGCAAGTTCATGGCCTACACGAACAACACTCTCCTGGGGATCTGATGACCAGTCTGGGATACCCTTTTTATTTAAATCTCCCAGATTTTTTAGAAAGCTTTCTGATGTGTGGGTATGAAGTATTAATATTTTAGGTCCCTTACGGTCAAATTTAATATTCAGGGGCTCCTTTAGAAGCTTATCTATTTCAGATGTATTTATTTTAAAGTTGGTCATGTTCATAATTTCTATTTTTTGTTCACTGACTATATTTTCTTTAGGAGGTTCAAGCTTTTCCTCCTCCCCTTCATAATAATAACAGCTTATTATTCCCTCATCACCAAGGTCTTCCATGTTTTCATCAAGCTTACCTTTAAGATTATCTTCAGGTTTACTATTATTGCTATTATTACGGTTTGGTTCGCGATTGGCTTCTTCCCTGTCTTGCCCTCCTCTTGATGCATCATCGTCCTGAGATGCTGTACCGTTATTATCAGTGTTTACGCCTGGATTACCCGCATTATCGGTATTATTACCTTTATCTCCGTTAAAGCTTTTATCTGTGTTGTTATCCATATTATCCTCATTGTTTGCAAAAGAAATATATGGAAAGTAATTATTATAGTATAAATGGAGAAAAGAGGACTGTGTGCTTAGAATAGTAAAAGGACTGTTTAAGTCAAAACCAAAAATACTCTTTATTAATGCTTTTAACTGCACCGATATTGGATTTCCAATATTTCCACTATTATATGTTATTTTAATAATAGGCAGAGAATTATTTAATACTTCTTTGTACTTTTCTATATCAACATCCCGTATAAACAGAAAATTATTTTTATATACATAATTACCGCCTTCGATTCCTATAAGTATTGCTCCAAAAGAAAGCAGTATTACCAGGACTGCCGCAACAGCCCTGGTAATTAATCTACGTGAATAACTCTTACCTGTAATACTCCTTTTATTAACATATCTGTACAATGTATGATTTTGAGCTGCATATCCAGTCGTATGTCTATTGGATGCATGTCTATTGGATGCATATCTATTAGGTGCATGCTTGCCAGATAAACTCCTATTATACTTATATTTATTTTTGTAATAACTACCACGATAATTCATATACCCACCTGCTGTAAAATAATTTAAAATCCATACTATAATAATTATTCTACAGTAAAATGGATTATGACAATCAGAATAATTCCAATATTCGCTTTATATATAACCCATATTATTAAAGGGATAATATCTTACTAAAACCCTGCCCATTACCTTTTTAGCATTAATAGGACCAAAACTTCTGCTATCAAGGCTTGCGTGAGGAAGTCTATTATCTCCGAGAACATATACACAGCCTTTGGGAACTGTAATTTTACTATAATCAGGATTTACATCATTGGTAAGGCTTCCATTAATATAGTCTTCCTTCAACTCCTCATCGTTAACATAAACTTTTCCATCTTTTATTTCAACAATATCATTTTCCATTGCAACAATTCTCTTAACAACATACTCCTTACCTTTTTCCAGGTATTCCGGAATATATAATGTCACAATATCACCCTTATTTAATTTACCTATTCTGGGAGAAATTTTTTCAACTATCAGTTGATCACCATGATGCAATGTAGGTAACATGGAGCTGCCATCCACTATAGTTCTTTGAGCTATAAATGTTACAATAAACAGTCCTATAAGTATAGCAAAAGCTATATGCAACACCCAATCAAGAATTTCTTTTAAAATAGGGTTCTCCGCCAAAGAAATCC
>DAOSDD010000405.1:0-2661 GCA_035362115.1 Clostridiales bacterium
GAATCTATAACATCATGTCTGAAACCTTTATCAATAAGTCCCACTCTGATCCTCTGCTTTACAAAGTCTACAATTGTGCTGTGAAGTTTAGAATTATCTTCTGTTAATTTTTCTCCGAAAAGATTAATCGAATAATCTATTAGCTCACTAATATCAATATTCATATTGCTTTCAGCAATAACTGTAATTATACCTATGCAGGAACGTCTTAGTCCATATGGGTCCTGTGAGCCGGTTGGTTGTACTCCTATACCGAATATACCAACACATGAATCAAGCTTGTCAGCTATACTCAGTATTTGGCCTATTGTATCCGCTGGTATTTCATCACCGGAATATCGTGGTAAATAGTGGGAACGTATTGCTTCCGCTACACCCAGCTCTTCTCCGCTCTTTAAAGCATATTCTTTGCCCATTATTCCCTGAAGCTCATCAAACTCATTAACCATGCCAGTTACCAGATCCGCCTTGCAAAGGTATGCAGCAAGCTTTAACATTGACATTTGAGCATCTGTAAGAGAAAGTTTATTTCCTATAAATTCAGCCAGTGCAGATATCCTGGCTGCCTTATCATATACTGTTCCAAGTCTCTCCTGGAAAACAACGGTCTTAAGCTTCTCCACCTTACTTTCCAGGCTTTCTTTCAAGTCCTCTTCATAGAAAAACTGTGCATCTTTCAGTCTGGCATGCAGAACTCTTTCATTTCCTATTCTTACATTATCAATAAATTCATCATTTCCATTACGTACAGTAATAAAATATGGCAGCAATCTGCCATCATTATCAACTACAGGGAAATACCGCTGGTGTTCCTTCATTGGGGTTATTACAACTTCCTTTGGTAATTCTAAGAATTCTTTATGAAAGTTTCCAATTAATGCAGTTGGATATTCCACAAGGAAAACAACCTCGCTCAGCAGATCATCATCAATGATAGCTTTACCATTCCTGCTCCTGGCAAGTTCACTAACCTGCTGTACAATGGATTGCTTTCTTTCTTCAGGATCCACCATTATATATTCACCACTCAACCTGTCAAAATACTCATCTGCACAGTTCAATTCAATACTTCTATTAGAAAGCGTTCTATGACCTTTAGTTATATTTGATGATGACACTCCCTCAATAGAGAATTCAACTACATCCCTTCCCAATATAGCTGTAATCCATCTTATAGGACGTGCAAATCTAATACTATAATCTCTCCACCTCATAGACTTTGGAAAGTTAATGGAGTATATAATTTCAGGAAGCAGGCTCACCAATATTTCCTTTGTTTCTTTTCCTGACTCGGTTTTATTGGCAAAAACATAATCAACACCATCTACCTGCTTAATTATAATATCACTTTCATTAATACCTCGGCTCCTCATGAAACCGCTCAGCGCTTTGGTAGGCACTCCATCACTATCATAAGCCACCTTTTTGGATGGCCCTTTAACAAGCTCATTCACATCGCTCTGTCTTTCGGAAATTCCTTCAGCAAAAACTACTATACGCCTAGGAGTTCCAAAAGTCTTAACATCATTATAGTTGATTCTATTTTCAGTAAGTTTTGTATTCATGATAGCCTTCAACTGCTTAAGAGTATGGGGCATATATTTAGCCGGAATCTCCTCGGTACCTATCTCAAATAATAAATTCGTAACCATAGCTCTACCTCCTCCTAACATCCCTTATCTTTCAGCAGAGGGTATCCCAGCTGCTGTCTTTGCTCAACATAAGCACTTGCAACTATTCTGGCAAGGTTTCTTACTCTGCTGATATATCTTGCTCTTTCAGTAACACTGATTGCGCCCTTTGCATCAAGGAGATTAAATGTGTGTGAGCATTTTAGAACATAATCATATGCAGGTAAAACCAAACCAATGTTAATAACTCTTTCAGCTTCTTTCTCGTATATATCAAAGAGATTGTAAAGCATCTCTGTATCCGAGCCCTCGAAATTGTATTTCGAATGCTCATACTCAGCCTGGTGAAATACGTCACCATATTTTATATCTTTATTCCAATCTATATCATATACACTGTCCTTTTCCTGAAGGTACATGATTATTCGTTCCAGGCCATAGGTAATTTCGGATGTGACAGGCTTGCAGTCAATGCTGCCTACCTGCTGAAAATACGTAAATTGAGTTATCTCCATTCCATCCAGCCACACTTCCCATCCCAGTCCCCAAGCTCCCAATGTTGGAGATTCCCAATTATCCTCAACAAACCTGATATCATGTTTACGGGGGTCAATACCTATACTTTTTAAGCTGTCAAGGTATAGCTCCAGCACTTTGTCAGGAGATGGCTTTAATATTACCTGAAACTGATGATGCTGATAAAGCCTGTTTGGATTATCACCATACCTTCCGTCCTTTGGTCTTCTTGACGGTTCAACATACGCAATATGCCATGGTTCCGGTCCTAACGCCTTTAAAAAGGTTAAAGGGTTCATGGTTCCGGCACCTTTTTCAACATCGTATGGATTGCTTATAATACATCCTTGCTCATTCCAGCAACTCTGGAGTTTTAATACAACATCCTGAAAGTACATTATATCTTCACCTCTCAATTATTTTCAAACTAACTGGTTAACACAGGTGCACCTGCTTAACAGTGAACTACACCGCTATTGAAATAGCGGGCTTCGGGTTCCCTATGAAATTATGG
>DAOSDD010000406.1:0-2643 GCA_035362115.1 Clostridiales bacterium
ACAGCTTTCATCTGCTCTATTAAAATAGAGAGGATTCCCGCTGTGTTTCCTAAAACTTTTGAAACCGTAAATCCAATGTGGACAGCTACATATACTGCTACAGGGAAAGACGCTGCTGAAAAAGCACGAGGTTTCTTCCTTAAATGGGCAAAGATGCAAGGATTCTTTAATGACAGCTTATCTCACAGATTTTTTGCCTATTATAATTATGAGAGGATAGGGCATAAAGATTTTTTCTATAAAATTCATGTTACCGTCGATGAGAAATTTGAAACTGATAATCCCGATATAAAGCTTGAAGAGTTTAAAGGCGGTTATTACGCTATTATGAAATCAAAGTATAAATATAACGGTTGGGCCTGGGGAGAATTTATAGACTGGGTATCTAAAAACAAAGAATACTCTTTCGGCAACCATTGGTTTTTTGAAGAATATAAGCTTAAGAGTCCACAGCTTGATATGGATACCGAAATGGTCCTGCATATGCCAGTAATACCAAAATAATAAAAAAGTATAGTCAAAGACAATGCCTATTTGTTATACTTCCATCTTTATAAACTGAAGGGTCAAAAACTCTGGAGAAAGTCAAAGAGACAATGAGTATAAAATGTTTCTAAGTAACAGAAAACCGCTCCGACAGAATTTTTTCTAATTGTCTTTAACTGCCGGAGCGGTTAATAATAATATCCATCTGAATCCAAAATACTCACCTCGGTTGCATAGGCGAGCAGTCGGCCTTGCCGACGACCAGCCCCTTGATTCTGATCTTTATAAACTTAAGTTTGCCAGCTTGAATAACATCCCCATCGTATAAACCAGCTATTTTCAAAGTATCAACTTTATTTCCATTCACTTTTAGAGCCCCTTGAGAAATTAGTCTTCTAGCCTCACTGTTACTTGAAGAAAAACCTATCAGTACCAAAAGTTTTACCGCATCAACTCCATCACTATCAAGCATACTCAGAGAAATCTCATGCTCTGTAATATTTTCCGGCATTTCACGCCTCTGGAACACCATTTTGAAATGTTCCTCTGCTAAAGCTGCCTCCTCGTGTCCATGATATAATGCTGTTATTTCTCTGGCAAGTCTCATCTTAATATCCCGAGGGTTGACATTGCTTGAATCCAAAGCTCCTTTTATCACAGCTAATTCATCTGGATGAATATCGGTAACAAGCTCAAAATATCTTATGATTAAGTTATCAGGTATGGACATAACTTTTCCATATATATCATTTGATTCTTCATTAATACCTATATAGTTACCCAGGCTTTTACTCATTTTTTCAACCCCATCAGTACCTTCGAGAATAGGCATGAACATTGCAACCTGACTTTCCTGCCCATAATCTTTTTGCAGGTTTCTTCCCATTAAAATATTAAACCTCTGATCAGTGCCACCAAGTTCAACATCTGATTTAAGTTCCACTGAATCATACCCCTGCATTAAAGGATAAAAAAACTCATGAACACCTATGCTTTCGTGTGCTAGAAAACGGTTTTGGAAATCATCTCTTTCCAGTATTCTTGCAACAGTACACTTGGAAGCCAAGTTTATAACATCTGCAAAATTAAGCTTAGATAGCCATTCGCTATTGAATCTTACTTCTGTCTTATCCCTATCAAGAATTTTATAAATCTGTTTTTCATAGGTTTTAGCATTTTCTACAACTTCCTTACGGGTTAACGGCTTTCTTGTTTTAGATTTACCTGTAGGATCACCAATCATACCGGTAAAATCACCAATGATAATCACTGCCCTGTGCCCCAAATCCTGGTATTGCTTGATTTTACGGAGAACTACCGTGTGTCCAAGGTGAATATCAGGTGCTGTTGGGTCAAGTCCAAGCTTCACTGTAAGTGGTATACCTGTCTTTTGTGATTTCTCTAACTTCTTCCTTAGGTCATCAACACCTATAATTTCTTCAGCTCCTTTCTCAATGATTTTGATTTGTTCATCAACTGTGACCATAATAATACTCCTCTTGCTATTTTATTAAATAAAAAACTCCCATCATCTGAATTACTCAGAGGACGAGAGTCTTATTCCCGTGGTACCACCTCAATTTACCGACACTTTGCAGTGTAGACCTTATCAAGGACTAATGCTTTAAAAGCACGCTATCCTTTAGCACTATAACGGGTGCAAGATTCCGTCAGCAGCCTACTTGGTTTAGCCTTTCGGTGTGAAGCTCAGAGATGTATTCAGAACAATGCTTTCTGCCCCTCTCACCTGTCGGGAACTCTCTGTAGAAATCAGCCAGTTCTTACTTCTTCTCATCAATGCTTTAACAATATTACATTGATAACATTATATATTCTGTTCTTGAGAAAAGTCAATCAATACATGTAATAAATTAGGCAAAAGTCTCGAATATGTCCCTAGCCGCAATATATCATGTATCTTTAATGCAATGTCCTGGACCCTTTTTTTGCAAATTCTTGTTTTTCATGCTAATCTGTCGTTTCGTTCAGACCGTTTGTTATGGTCGCTGTGAGCAGCCGCAGGTTAACTTTAAGGGCTTCAGTGTCCGGGACTCCGTACCCATAGACGATATCATATCCGGGCTCGCCAAGGTCCTGGCTTGATGATTTTAACAGATTTCTGAACTGAGCCGGTGTTATGTCAGGGTATTCCTCCGC
>DAOSDD010000407.1:0-2629 GCA_035362115.1 Clostridiales bacterium
ACAATATGATTATTACCTTTAAAATAGTGTCATATACATTGAAAAAAATTAATGTACGGGCTGTACTTGGCTCTTAATCATAATTAAGGAAGCGTTCCAACAATTGTAAAATTATTAAAACCTGAAAAAGTTTATATAGCATGTTTAATTTCAGAATTCGAAAAGCCAGAAGTGAAAAGTAGGAAGTGAGAAATCGTATGCTGTATTTTGTGTAACAAAAATTTAATGCAACCATGTATAAGTTATGCAACTCTGTCACTGAAAAAACGGATAAATATATGAATCACATCTACAGAAGCATGGGAACGGTTCTTCTGCTTCCCTTCCGCCTTCCTTCCGCCTCGAAGTTCAGCCTCCAAACCTCACAACTCACCGACTGCCTTAAGCACCTTCTCTATAATAGCCATAAACTCCCCTTTCATAATTATGTCATCAGGCTTGAGCATGTTACCATGTATGTACGATAAAAAACCGTTTTCAATGGCAAATTTAACATTGTCCAGATATTGCGGTGAAACTTTGCCTATATCTTCAAACGGATATTTCGCGTTTCCCCGAGGCCCGGCTTTTTCCCCGGCTTTTAATTCATACAACCTTATGGCCATATATAAGGCTTTTTCCCTTGTGCAGTCTTTATCCTGCATATCTGCACTGTTTTTCTCAATAATTCCTGCTCTTATGGCAGCCGTAAGGTATCCATTCTCATATTGGTAATCCATTACATCCAGTATAAGCTTAACAGCATCTTCGATAGAAATGTCTTTGCTTGCCCGGAATATATTTCCCTCTATACTCTTTAATTCGTGAACCGAGGCTACATTGTTAATAGCTTCTCTATATATGCTTGCACTTATATTATCATACTCATCTTTTGTATAGTCGGCTACAGCCATTCCGCCGGTAATTGGCATCTCAAATATAAGGAATCCTTTGTTTATATCCAGGTCAAATTCCGCTAATGCATCAGCCTTTTTCCAACTTGACAATTTTGTATCGAAAATAAGCCCTGTAGTAACTCCCGGAACATTCCAATCCCTATCGTTATAAAGATATATAATCTGTAGAGGATTGCCAAGCTTTGAAACAGGATTGAACAGGTGCCCTTTCCTGGTTTCAATTTTAAGACTGGCAGCTTGGGTTTTAAATTTAACACCTTCTATATTTTTCATAGAAATTACATCATTTAATGTTATTGTTATTTCATAGTTGAAATTATAAAACTGGTTTAATCTATTATACCCATTGACTCCTTGACAATTTACTCCTGAAAAAATTCCAGGTCTTATTATTATTTGATTAACAGGGTTTAATATAATCAGGTTTTCCTTTAATTGGTGCATTGCATCAAAAACCCTATCAGAAATTGATATAACTATGTGTTTTGTGCTGGAAGGAGCATCTCTTAAATCTAATATATAATCCAGCGCATTATCCGTCATCAAATTTTCTATGAACCTGTCTGCATTAATTCCTTCAATCCTTATATACCATGTGTCATTTTTTCTGATATATTCTTCTATTATATAATCACCTTTTATGACATCTTCGGTATATTCATCCGAGGCTGTCGGCTTTTCTATCGATATATTTTGTGCAGATACAGTACCAAAACTAAAAATCTGTGCAAAAGGTACCAAAGTAAAGGCTGCAATTAATACTGCAGTCAATACTGCAGTTAAAAGCCTTACTATTTCTGCTGTTCTTGCTGTTCTTAACGTTCTTGCTCCTACTGTTCTTATTGTTTCTGGTGCTCTTTTTGCTCCTGCCACTTCTGCTTCATTTTTTGACCTTTCTGGCCCTGCATCCCTTATGGTTTTTGAGTTATCCATTATTTTACTTTTTAAGCTTTTATATTGTATTAGCATCACTTCTTGTAACATCTCCTTCATATGCTTTGACCCCTTTTACCAGCCTAATCTTTTTTTGCTATTTGCCAACTAATTTCACTCTGTTATATTTCTCCCTATTCTTCCTTCTCCCACTCCCAACCTCTAAGAGTCTGCCCGGAAATTACAAATTATACAAGCAGGCTCCTAATATTTACTCTGCTCTCCAACATTCCGATCTTATCTCTAACCTCAGCTCAGCTCTTTTCCTGCCTCCAACCTCTAGTTTAACCCCTTCCATAATGCTGCCATTATATCTCCGCGAGTTATATGTTTCAAAGGCTCAAAGCATCCTCTTGCGTCAAGTCTCATAATTTTATTTTCGGCCAGAATTACAACTGCCTTATAAAACTTGTCATCGATATCATTTTCATCTTTGATTAAAATTCTACCTCCCAGTTTCAACCTGTCATAGTCAAGCCCTGATTTTAGAGCATATATTTTCATTATTAATCCCGCAGCTTCCTGCCTGTTTATATCCTTTACAGGAGTTCCTGCATTTACTATGTTTTCCAGTCCCAATTTTTTAGCCTTTTCTTTTATATTCAATCCAATTCCTTTCCTTGCTCTATCTGTTACCAGTTCATATAAATCTATGGCTTCTTTTACAGATACTCTCCTTTCCGGGAATAGATTTCTGCCTGATAATTGAAATATTTCGCATACATCATAATTTGATATAAAGCTTAAAATAGAATTCCTATCAGGGTAATCTCCAGGTATATCTCTATATTCCCGTGTTT
>DAOSDD010000408.1:0-2619 GCA_035362115.1 Clostridiales bacterium
ATTGAATAACAAAGTGTGGCTGCGTCGCAATGTGAGAGCTTTTGAAGAAACACTGCTTTTACCGACACATATCATATCATCCTCCGAAATTCCCGGACTACCCGGTTATGTTAATTTCAATGGTTTAAAGGTTGTAAGATCTTTAGATTATGCAGACATGTCAGTCAAATCAATGAGGGATCTTTCGGAATTAATGCTGGCTGAACATAACGGCGCTGTATGGGCCTTATTATCAGGAGCTGAATACATGCCTTACGAGCTGGCTCCACTGATGAATGTCGGGATCAACAACCTAATCATTGGAAGTGAAGGCAAAAACGAATGGTTGAACGCAAGCTTTGACGCCATAATAAATTTTGAAATACCCAATAAAGGGCGTGTCCTTGTATTTGGACCGGAAAGTATACTCTATGATAATATGGTAGACAGCGGAGAAATATTTGTTCCCGCCGGCAGCCTGATTGAAGTTGCAGGCAACCCCGGGGATAAATTCAAGGTAGTGGTTTCTGCTGTTGATTAGTAGTATCTATACCGGGTTAATTGGACTTGCCGTAGAAAATAAATGGGAGGATATCGTAAGTTCACTGAATTCAGTGGTGCGATTATCAGAAAGATATATAGCCGATAATGAGTTCCCGATTCAGGATCTCCTTAAAAGCTATAGGGTCGGCATTAAAAGAAGCAACATGGAAGGGGTGGAAAAATTATATGACTTCCCCTAATAGAAAAAACTTAAATGCCTGTCCCCCACGTCATACCGCCAGTTGCTTGAAAACGCCACATAAGAAAACTGGATTCCGTATTAGGCAGAATCCAGTCTTTAAATTTTTATTTTCTTGTCTGTCTACTTGACAGGGAGCAGTTCACATTGGAATTTAGTAGAGTGCCTCGTTCTTTTTTAACTTATTCATTTACATCAACCGTCAAGCCCGATTTAAATTCCACGGTAAATTTGTCTTCGTAGACGGTAACCTTTTCAATGAGCCGACGGACAAGTATTGATTTATAATTAAAAATGAGCACTTATTCACGAAGAAAACTGAACACTTTCTAGTCGTTTGAAAGCATTACAATTTTGCCGTATATATGGCTACGAAGTAGAAAAGAAAGTAGGGATGAAAATATGATTGAGTTTGGCTGTCTCGCACGGTATTTTACTAATTACAGGGATGAAGTGCAATTTGCGAAAGATAATGGCTTTAGCTTCATGCAGATATGGTATGACAAAAAAGGGTTAAATCTAAAGCCTATAGAGGAGCTGCTCCCGGTGATTCTGGATGTAGCTCACATGGACAACATAGAGCATCTTAAGGAACTTGTCTCGGTTAAAATGCCACAAATACTGCATGTTGCTGACCGGCGACTGGAAGAAATCCATGAACATCTTCCTATCGGAAAAGGAAACATCGATTTCACAAAAGTGTTTGGCGATGTTCTGACGGACTTTGACGGAAAAATCTTTTTTGAAATAATACAGAGTGATGAGGATATCATAGCGGCCAAAAAATATTTCGAGGACTTGTTGTGTTTGAGTCAAGGAGGATGTCTATGAAATATCTTACATATAACAAAATGGAAAAGGAGCAAGATCAATTAAATACAAATATATCAACTCATGAAATACAGATAGATGATTATAGTGAAATTTATGAGCTTTGGGGAAATACTTCTGGAATGGGCTTAAGTGATGCTGATACACATGAAAATATTTATAAGTTTCTGCTTAGGAATAAGGGATTAAGCTTTGTCTGTCGGCATGTAGATAAGATAATCGGAACCATACTGTGTGGTCATGACGGGCGAAGAGGATATATTTATCACGTTACTGTAGCAGAGAAATATAGGGGAAGAGGCATCGGCCTAATGCTTGTTGATAAAAGCCTTCAGGCACTGAAGGAAGAAGGGATTAGCAAATGCCATCTTTTCGTTTTTAGCGATAATGTAGTTGGTAATGCCTTCTGGAATGCGAAAGGTTGGACTAAAAGAGAAGATATATTTGTTTATTCAAAATCCATTTAAGATGCTGTTTAGTATCTTTTCAGAAATGATAAGATGGTTTGGTGTTGTATATATAATTTTCGCTTTTGGATAAAGCTTGAAGATTTTATTCACAGGCCAATGGGTGAGTTGACCAATATTAACATATGCATTAATTTGAAAATTGTTTTGCACGATTGTGGAGAACTGTAAAATCAAAGGCGAGTTATATTTGTTTTGGAAAGACTACCCTTGCGGTCCTTATTAGCGTATCCAGTATAAGCCCGACACATGCTGAAATATGCTGTAATGGTGCATTATTGATCTATATTGGGATAATTACGGAGGAAAATAATGTGAGCACAAAGGTAGTAAAAATTATACAGAAATATATAGGGATTGTTAAAAGAATTGCTTGGAGAAAGTCTTAAAATAATTTATAATGTAGAAGTACCTGAAGTTAAGAGTATTCTCGCGATGGGAAATTATTATAATGTAGTAAATGGTTATAAAGAGTTATGTATAGATTCTACATTTGCCCGGTGTCGATTAATTCCAATATATGTATTACGGAATTCCGTATTCCCAAGAATGCTATATATATGACGATGAAAAAGAAGGTAATAATCTTATTGTATCTTA
>DAOSDD010000409.1:0-2585 GCA_035362115.1 Clostridiales bacterium
TAAAAAGTGATACTCTTTCTCTTTCTCTTTTTGAGATAACTGTGGAATATAGGTTGGGCGAGTATTGCTTTTTATTATTTTTGAGGAACTTTCGGTAATCTGCTTTTGTCTCATACCAACTTCTTGGAAATAAGTAAAAGTGTTTGAAGATATAAATTCTTCTTTAACAGGCCCTTTATATATGCCTACAATGGAGACATGTCCAATGAGCAAGTCATTAATGCTATATTTATTTTCAAATTCAGTTTGGATTTCCAGAGGGATTTTAATGATAATTTCTGCTATAGTACTTTCTTTGACATTATCGTATACTGTGCCCTTAAGAATATAAGCATAATCCTGAAGCATGGAACTAACCAAATTATTTAACTCCATACCTTCAATACGAACACCTTTTAAAGCATCTCTTCTTAAAATGAGAAATTGTCTCAGACTTTCTTCATCTAGAAGCTCCAACTTGACATTATCAACTTTGACAAGATCACCTTCAGAAGACTTTTCGAAAGAAGAAATATTGGAGCATTGTTCAATAACTCTACGAAGGAGTATTGATTTCGTTGTTTTTACATCCAAAGTTTCAACTACCCTTGAAGATGAAAATGATGTTTCTTTTGCATCAGCAGAAATAGAAGCTTTAATTCCATCAAGGAAATTTTTTGTCCCTTGAGCAGAAAGCGATGACGTAAAACCATATTGCTCCTCAAAGCTTTTCATACGATCATTTTCTATTTTTGTTAGTATCACATTGTTTATCATCATAGCAATTTCATATACTTTGGTAAAATTAAGATAATAAACATTAAAGTCTTTGGATTTATTTTGACTCAAAATATTAGCTCCTTTCGTAGCGTTTTGATCATTGTACTCTCCCAAAGTGCACATTGTAGCTATTACACAATGTAGCCTACACTTCTCATTATTACTAGAAATATCCAGTTGCATAAAATGCCGATTATTAGCTAAACGGAATATGGATAATCCTGCCAATATAAGTCAAGCATTTTATGACCAACATTGACTACTGCATTTTTTTTAGAGTGTCCGTCTCACCTTGTTACATTTGCCGGAAAATAATTATCCCCTAAAATAATTTTCCATATTTCTATAGCATCGTTATTATCTGGAGAATTGCTTGCTAAATTAGCACCTCTAGCCCATAATTTTGCTAGTTCATAAAACGAATTCCAGCTATTAAAATTCCATTCGGTGGTCGAAAAAAGAATCCTATCATTGCATGGAGTTTTTATTGATGTTTGATACCAATTATTCGCACTCCAGTTTGTTATATAGTTGAGTATATTTGTTATATACTCTGCTGGGCTGCCCAAAAATAAATTGTCAGGCAAAGCATATAAAAGGCTTTCAATATGGAATGACACTGCATCAATGTTACATAAAGAACGAAGATGTTTAAACACCTTGATTGCAGGTTTAAAATTACCATTTGTCCTTGCAGCACTATTTTTCAACGTAAGCATCGATTGATGTAACCGTGCATATCCATCTTCCCATTGCTTTGTTTCAGGACGGTACAAGCGAAAAGGTTCATCGTGAATATCATAATTACCCTGCCTGTATACCACAGGAAGGATTTCGATCTTAATACCTAAATCAACCTTTATGCACATACTACCACTATTGTAACGTACCTTATTACGGTACCTTCTATCTGCCTTTAAGGGTGATGCAATTATATCAAATATTTCATTTCTATCAAATGAGCGTCCGCCACCTGAGGCTGATCCAGGTTGCCATAACTTGCACATGACTACAATATCGACATCATTAATAGTATCTATCGCAGTATCTTGTTTGTATGACCCCTGCAAAAAACATTCAGGTGATAAAATCCCGGCAGGTCCGTTTGGGTGCTCTATAAGAGCACGTATACTTGCGTGCTCCCTTGCCGCTTGCTGTACAAAAGTAGGGCTAGGGTTCAACCGTGCAAAAAAATAATTAAAGTTAGCTGTTAAAGCATGAATTGCCATTACTCCTCACACCCCTAAAAACGTCTAATAAAATCACATAAAATCATAGTTATTTATAATATAATGATTATAAAATTATAAAATTTCAACCTACTCAATATTAACAAAGTATTCCTTGCTTTTTCCCACGCATTGGCCATTTTTTATAATAAAGCACTGTATATAATGACTTCCAGTATAAGCAGTCCCTTCAATTTTTGTCATTTCGCCAATGTCACTGCTTTCAAAGCCTCCTCTTAAGCAATTTCTCGCCTCATCCCCTGTATTAACTATCTGCCAATATACTTTAAACGGCTTTTTTATACTCGTTATTGCAGTAAAATATATCGATAGGTGTTTTTTAAGTGGCTCCCCATCATTTTTATAAAAATATTCACTTCCATCTGCCTTTTTTATAACTGTTTTTATCAAAACATTGTATCCTGTTGGCAATTTCCATAATGGTTTTTGACGATGAGACACTGAAAGTAATGATGTAATCCTTTGTGGAACAACAGCTGTATTTTCATTAAGCATGTTTGACATTTTATCTGCTATTTCTTCATCAAATGAGGAAAGAGACTTATTAACAATTCCTTCACCCAAAGAAAATTTTAA
>DAOSDD010000410.1:0-2576 GCA_035362115.1 Clostridiales bacterium
AAGGTGCGGGTTTGGGAAAACATTAGGGCGTTATTACACTGTAATCAATAGGTTTATTATGACAAAGTACTTTTAAAGTTTTTATGTCACCATAGCCACCCGTAAGAACTACATAAGAGATATGATATGTATCATGACTTCCAATACTCGTAAATTGTATTACAATCCCACTGGCTTGGCGAAATTCTCTTGAATCAATAACAGTTGAAACTCCTGTTTTTTTATATTTCACTGTGGCTCCTCTTGGAGTGGATGTATAAAACTCACCATATTCATGAGCAGATATGATTTTAATACCTGAAATAGGAATCCATTCCACAGAAGGATTATTTCTAGGGACACCGACCAATGTCATTTTGTTCGTTAAATCTGAGGAACTGGCACCAAATACTAAAGTGTATTTTTCTCCTGCCGAACCCTCTATTAAAATATCAATGCCTTCAAACCCATAATGAGTACTGGAAGGTATATGTTTAATATTTTCTGTAGTATTACTTGCTTCTTTTAATTGCATGCTATCAGATTTCAAGAAATAAACAGTATCTATATCTTCAACTGTCAAATCAGATACGGTGTAGGTTGAACCCATCAGAAAGGAAGGATTAAAACTGGCAACAAGACCTGTAAAGAGGATTGCTGAAACTAGTACCCCGGCAACAAATCCTTGGATATGGTTTTTGTTAATGTTGAATATTTTCATTTTTTGTTCGGACTTTCGCAATGTCTCTTGTTCAATTATCGCTGTATTTCCCTGTTCATTGTTCTGCATACTCTTCTCTCCTTTAACTCTTCAATTATTATTGTATAGACCGCACAAAACGGATGAAATCATCAAGGTGCGATTATGTTACCTCCTTCAATCTCGATATCTCCTACATGACCTTCGGGCCCGCTGCCGATACCGGCACCGCCTTTTTTAGAACCGAATATAGAACCTGTATCAATCTTTTGAAGAGTAAAAACCAACACCTCTTTGCCGGTATCAAACAGGCCAGGGTTGGTATTTACATAAAGGACTTCCCCGGCAATTTTGGCGGGAAGCATCTTATGATCACTTACGAGTGCATCACCCAAGCCTGTCTCTATATACCGCTCAAGTTGACGCTGATCCACGATGTAACAGTAAACATAGAGATTGGAAAGCCATTTTTGCTGTTCTGCGGCAGTCAGACCGTTTATAACACCACGCATGAGGTCAACTTCATATTTGACCGGAATTCCCGTAAAACCGCTTTCCACCTTTAGTGTTATAATCGATCCGCCTGCTGCGTTTTGAAGCAACTCTGCAAGCGCTGCATGGGCAGTTAAATTGTATTGCAATGTAACGGCGCCATCACTCACACTATCAAGATATAGAGCAAGCCCATTTTCCATATATAGCTTAAACTTGTTGCCCGAAGCCCTCATCTCCTGAAGCGTATCGGCGGAGATCACGTCGCCGTTTTTAAGCGGCGTGTAAGGACTGTTTATTTCATAATACCCCGTGTTGCGGACTGTACCGGCAAGAAACTCAGGATTTAGCACTGACATCATGCCTACAACCAGGATAAGCATAGCGGCCATCCCCGATGCAAAGGAATAGACGAGCTGTTTATTTTTCCAAAACTTCGGCTTGCATTTTTTTTCGTTTTCCATGGCCTCCTCGGCTTTCAGCAGAAAGGCTGCTTTTGCCTTTTCTTTTGCCTTTGAATCAGGCAGTGGCTTGATATGGTTCATTACTTCATCCATCTCCCTGTAATCGCTCATCTTTTTCCCTCCTGACTCTTATACGCAAAATCAGAAAATTCGTCACGCTTTTCCAGTATATTTCTTAATTTCTTTATAGCACGGTTTAATATGGTGCTGACATTAGTTTCGGATATGTTAATAATGTCGCTGATTTCCTTATTGGAAAGCCCGCCATAATACTTTAGAGTGATGATGCTGTGTTGGCGTTCATCTAATTCATTCAGAAGGCGGAGTATGGCCGCTTTGGTTTCATTCGCTTCAAGGCAGACTTCCGTATCGGCGCCTCCACTTAAATTTTCTATATCCTCAAGATTGATAGTTTCTTTACCTTTAAAGGAACGATAGTTGCTGCGCAGCTGATTCATTGCAATAGTAAATATCCATGTGCTTAGAGCACCTTTTTCAGGATTATATGTCTTATATTTTTCAGCTACCTTTA
The DNA here is from genome assembly GCA_035362115.1 of Clostridiales bacterium. Taxonomy (GTDB): domain Bacteria; phylum Bacillota; class Clostridia; order Acetivibrionales; family DUMC01; genus DUMC01. The sequence goes on from DAOSDD010000410.1 coordinate 2,168, forward strand.
GAAAAGTTTCGCTGGTCAGATCCTCGGTCAAAGCTGTATTTTTCACTCTGAAATACAGAAAGGTATATACCCTGTCATAATAATCGTCAAAAATCTGCCCAAGTCTGTTTCTGTCATAAGTATTAAGACTTATACGCTTCCCCTCCTTGTGTCTCATCATCATTCGACAGCAATGCAATACCGACAAAATAATGGGCGGCGGGCATAAGCAGGGCAACGATAGCCAGACGTGTGCCAATCAAAATGTTATACAGCGAATGAATGGTCGCTGACAGCGCGAGCAGGCCCAAAATCATCGGAAGCCTAATGATTTTATTGTCCCTGGTAATTCTGACTCCAAAGCCTACCACTGCTGTGGACATTCCATGCATCAAACAGGTGGTGATGGTTCTCATAATCAGTGGGAAAA
>DAOSDD010000411.1:0-2575 GCA_035362115.1 Clostridiales bacterium
AGGAGATATATAATGTTTATTCTATATACGGTTGTTATTAGTATAATTATTTCCTATTTATTAGGCGGAAGGTTTAAATTTATTCTTCAGCAACCCTTGAAGCATATTTGGTTAGCTACCTTCGGTCTTCTAATACAAATTATAATTTTTACCGATTTTTTTGCTTCAAGGTGTAATGATACCATATCAGTAGTACTTCATGGAGTATCATATATATTAGTTATTTCTTTTATTTTTATTAATAGAAAAATTCCAGGCATCTTGCTAATTGGTATAGGAATAATACTGAACGCAACTGTAATTTTTCTTAATGGGGGCTATATGCCGGCATCTCTGGAAAGCGTTGAAAAGACGTCTGCAGGAAGGCAATTAGAAATACTAAGTCAAGGGTCTGCCACAAATAATTCCCAGGCAATAACCGAAGACACCATACTTCCCTGGCTTGCAGATATTTTCTACATCCCATCCTGGGTGCCGCTTTCAAATGTTTTCAGCATTGGAGATGTCCTTATAGCTGCTGGAGTATGCCTATACCTTATAAGATGCATGAAGCCAATAGATAAAGGCATGGAAACAGTAAATTCAAAATAGTGTTGCTTAATATTTATTTCATCAATTATGTTGTATATGCTCCATGCCCTGGTTAAAAAGCTGCAAAATGTGTTCGTCGTCCAGAGAATAAAACATTGATTTACCTTCTTTTCTGAATTTAACAAGACGCATTGTCCTTAATACTCTTAGCTGGTGAGATATGGCTGATTGTGTCATTTCAAGCACTTCAGCAATATCGCAGACACACATTTCATATTTTGAAAGCACATATAGTATTTTTATCCTTGTAGGATCTCCTAATACTTTAAACACTTCAGAAAGCTTTACAGCATCTTCTTCCTTCATCATATATGACTTTACATTGTCGGTAATATCCTTATGCACTTCAAAAAATTCACAGTTATCATTACAGCTATCAATCATACTATACCTCTCAATCATTCCATATCAATTTTCATTATTTCCTTGACACTACCTTAACTACTATATTTATGATTGTTCCCAGTAAGTCGTTTTACGGCAACACACTGCAGGATTATCTGTAGTGTGTTGCATCTTCGTTGCAACCTGGTGCAATCTAATATGGCTATTTATAGTATATTTCTTAAAAATCAGAGTGTCAATTTTAACAGATGTAAAGAGAGCAGATTGTAAAACACACAGTAAATAGTAAATTGTAAAGTTGATGTTTCCTGATATGGTTGGTATAATTATTCAGTACTATTATTTTTGTTTGTTATGCTAGATGCAATATTTTTGTGATATAACATTACACTATTATGCTTTCGATGTAAATTTGGAGGTACATTAATGATATATCTTTATGTTTGTTTGGTAATGATAATTGCTGCACTAATATATATGAGATATGAAGCAAGTATTGTAAAAACAGAAAGGATTAATTTTACCCTTGGCAAAAAAGGTCTAAAAATTATTCAGCTTTCAGATATACATATAAAGTTACTTAGAGTTCCGGTTCAAACTGTAAAGAAAGTAATCGAAAATGAAAATCCTGACATAATACTTTTCACCGGAGATTATATCGATAAACCATGCCATATTGAAAAGTTTCTTAATTTTCTTATACAAATTAAGAGCAACGCAGTAATATATTTATGTCTTGGGAATCACGATTACAATGCCTTAAAGTACCAGGGCAAAAACATTCTTCAGCATTTTACAGATACACTGAAAAGTAATGGTGTTACGGTACTGCATAACCGGGCTATATGTTATGCAAAAGATACTGTTAAATATAATATCATAGGTATTGAAGATTTGAGTGAAGGAAAGCCTGATATCGATAAGGCCCTTACTCTTTGTTCCAAAGAAGCTTTTGCAAACATTGCTTTTTCTCATAACCCGGATGTGGTTTTTGAAATACCTAATGGTAAAGTAGACTTTCTCTTTTGCGGTCATTTTCATGGAGGTCAGATCTGGATGCCCTTCAAATTGGAATTCAAGTTTCTACGTAAAGAGATACTATGTAAAATAGGTATAAACCGTGGTCTCCACAGGATAAATGGAATTAACCTATATATTAACCGTGGGCTGGGTAATGTTTGTTTTCCTTTAAGATTTTTATCAAAGCCGGAAATAACTATCTTCCATTTGCCTTAAAAAATCTACAAAATATTCTTTCTATTTTATGTCATAAACAAGTGTGTTATACTAATAAATATTATTTAAGAATTAATATGCAAAGGAAGATTATTACAATGAGTCAATATGTTATTAACTTGCTAAAAGTTGCATTTATATCTGCCATACCTCTGATTGAACAAAGAGGAGCGATACCTGTTGGTATACTCATATACAAGTTGCATCCGTTTGTGGCTTTTACTGCAAGCTTTCTGGGGAGTCTTACACCAGTACCATTTGTCTTGCTTTTATTTAATATAGTTTTGGACTGGATGAAAAGATTCGAATTTTTAGGTTGGTTCAATGATTTTATTGAAAATAAGGTAAGGAAAGGGTCAGCAAAAATAGAGAGGTATAAGGAAATAGGACTTATAATTTTTGT
>DAOSDD010000412.1:0-2570 GCA_035362115.1 Clostridiales bacterium
TATTTAATTGTTCTTCAACTACATCTGATTCATACTTTAACTGAGAAATTCTACTGACATAAAATTGCTTTGTTTTCAAACTCTTCTCCAATAACTTTTTTTTATCTTCCGTTAACATATTATTAGTATTGAGTTTTAATAGTATGTTGATAATTTGCTCTGCTTTCTTTAAATCGCTTTCCAATTTAGCCACTTCTTCTTTTAGTGATCTGCTTATTTCACGCAGTTCAGGAGGCACTCCTACCTCAATTTCAGTAAAAGTCGCCATCTGGGAACCAATTACTTTTGCTTTTATTTCCTTTCTGACTTTAATATTTCCTCCCACTAGAAGGCCCTTTCGTCCGGAAAGCTCTAGTTTACCTCCACATTTAACAGTACTATGCATTATTGCTTCTGCCCTTATATCATTTTTAGCCTCAATATTGCTATGCTCTATATACCTTGCAACAATATTCCCTTCACTTATAATAGTGGCTTTGCTATTTCCCTGTACTCCCCTTCTAATGAGAATATCTCCGCCGGCTTTTACAGTTGCTCCCTCTACAACTCCCCATATTTCTATGTTGCCGCCGGCCTCAACTTGAAAACCCGATAATATGCTGCCTCTAATAATAACATTTCCTACAAAGTTAATATTTCCGGTTGAATTATCTACATCTGAAGAAACTTCATAGTATGGATAAACATGTATCCTGTCATTTAAATAGCTTACCTGGCCATCAATCGACGCAATTAATCCATCTAATCCCTCTGTAAGTTCCACGTTTTTCCCTATTGGTGACTTTGCCGGCTTCCCTTTACTTGAAGCTATAACCTCACCGGTAACTGTTTTTCCATCCTCCCCCGGTAATGGAGGAATTATTGAGCATAACTTTTGACCTTTCCTTACGTTCTCTATCAAACCCAAATTCCTAAAATCTACTCTGCCATCTTCCAGGATTGCAGGTTTTTTATCCCTTTTAATATTAAAATGCAACTTAAGACTACCGCCAATACCATCTACTGGATATGTACCTTCTGCCACTAATACTTCTTGATTGAATAAACCCTGGCTTATAATAACATTTAAAATGTCTTTATTTATACCATAGACTACCTCGTTTTCCTTCAAATAATTTAATAGCTCCATTAAAGAAGGGACTTCATTATTATAATCAGATGCAGATATAATAATAAATGCTTTCATTTTATCAGGTGAAATATTAACTTGGATATTTTCCGGTATTTTTTCCATTTTATCACGCTTCCTATTGTTTTATTACTTATGCATAAGATGCAAAACCAGCATGTACCATAAAAATATAAAATAAAGTGATGCAAATTTCAGCATTTTAACATGAATGAGCCTTTGCACCAAAATCACCTTTACAAATCATTCATATATTTGGATAATTTCCCCCTTAACCTTAATATAGCTTTTGTATGAAGCTGTGATATACGTGATTCCGAAACTTTAAGTATAGCACCAATTTCTTTTAATGTTAACTCATCATAGTAATATAAGGAAATAACAGTCCTTTCTTTTTCGGGAAGCTTGTCAATTGCTTCTCCTAAAAAATTCTTAAGTTCAATTAATTCAAGATGGTTATCTGGCATTTCATCAGTTTTCGTATTTGCTATATTGGTATTCAACTTATAATTGCGCTCAAGGTAATCTTCCAGTGAAATCAATGGTTGAATATTAACATCGCTTAAAAGCTTATTATACTCCCCCATAGATATACCCATTTTATCCACTATTTCTTTATCAGCAGGTGGCCGCCCATTTTGTGTTTCCAGCTCAAGATACAACCTCTCCAACTCTTTGCTTTTTTGTCTCAAAGATCTTGGTACCCAATCCAATTCTCTTATATTATCAATTATTGAACCACGTATACGCAGTGTAGCATAAGTTTCAAACTTCACCCCTTTGGTAATATCAAACTTGTCTATTGCATCAATCAGACCAAATACGCCAAAACTGATAATATCGTCATATTCAATACTTGTACTGAAGTATATATTCATCCTGCCGGCAATATATTTTACCAGATGCAAATATTCTATTATTAATTCACCCCTAATTTCAGGGTCTTTTGTCTTACAATATTTTTTCCATAATTCAAACTGCGTAGTGCTGGAAGCCATTTTGCTCTTCTCCTGTTAAACGTTTATCTCTTTTTCATTATACCTCTTATTTTTTGAGTTTAGTTTTTGCTGCATTCTTCTTTTCTAAAAATGAGTTATATAAATTTTTAAAACTCATTCTGATAAACAAGCCTAAAAAATAAAATAAGGCGAGACTTATTGATATTCTAATATATATATCTTTTTGTGCAACTCCGGAGATATAGCTTATAAGCCCTATTAAAGCTGACATAAACATACTCAATATAAAGGGAAGTCTTTTTACATATTCCATAATTTCCACCTGTATCTCCTAGTATGATATCCATATTTAACTCACGAAACTTTCCTTTCGCAGCAATTACATTTCTTTCCCTATTCTCATTATAACTGAAGAACCAATAAATGCAAACAAATGTATGTATCGAGGTGCATTTTTAAATTTGAAGAAATATTTACCAGTG
>DAOSDD010000413.1:0-2531 GCA_035362115.1 Clostridiales bacterium
TATTTGAAGAAACATTGGTAAATATTTCTTCAAATTTAAAAAACGCACTCCCAAAGTAAATATTATTTTCTATTTAACAGTTACAGGAGTTAAAAGATTTGTCTTTATTACGGAACCATCATCCCTGATTTTAGGGATAAAAACTTCATCAGACTGCTTAATGGTAATTTCTAAATATTCCTGGAGTTTATCAAATACTCCGTTTATCATTTTCAGGGAATGCTCCATTTGTTCAGGGTCTCCTATGGCTTTTATTGTAACAGGTGCAGTTATCTGTGTACCATTAATCATTATATAAGGTGATGCATCTCTTATTTCTGTCATTGCTGCAATCCTCTCATCATTTACAGCGTCGCCTACAGATATGGCCTGAGCCCCTGCAGCTCTTAATTCATTTACAACATCAAGTATATCACTGCCTATTACCGTGTAAAACATGTCTTCGAGGGTTATTATAACCCCCTTTCCTTTAACATCGACCTTCCCTGCAAAAATTCTTACAATTTCCAATTCATCTAATAATTTCCTGTAGGATTCATCACTTCCTGCCTGTGCCGTTTCATACAACCTGACATCCTCCTGCAACTTTTGCAGCATGACCCTTAAATCGGCATTGCTCTTTTGAAGCTTTATAAGATCCTCTTTTAATGCCTCTTCTCTTCTATTTTCATAGCTCATAATACTTTCATTATAATTTATGCTTTTATACTGCCATGCTACCATTATACCCAATATCAAACATACAATTGTAAGTGCAATATTTCTACCAAAGCTCGTTTTTTCAGCATTCATTTTTCTACCACCTCAAGATTATTAACTGCTCTGACTGGTTCTTTCCTATATTTGGGGACTAATACCCTACCTGACTTATTTATTGAAATTTTTATTTCTTCCCTGAGCATTGTATTAATTCTGCTACTTTCGATCAGAGTATTGTATAACTGGTCGGGAGGACCGATAACATTAATTGTATAAGGTACAGAATACCGTTCTTTATTTATCCGGATTGTAGGACCGGCACAAACCTGTTCACTGACTGATACTATCCTTTCTCCATTTATTGATATTGCCTGTGCCCCTGCTTTTTTCAGTTCATTAAGTATTATCCTTATATCATTATCATGTATTATCAAATGGCTTGGCTTATCGGTTTTTCTTGCAGGAGCATCATCAAGTTTAATAATTATTCCCGGACCTTCTACATCCGTTAATCCGGAAATATGTTTTAATGTATTAAGGTTTTCCCATAAAACCTTCAATTTGGCATCATCATTCATTTCTATATATCTTTTTAAATATTCCTCTTTTTCCCTGTTATATTCCTCTACCTTTGCTTTAAGCTCATCCTCTATTTTCTTTTCCTGCTCCAATTGAACTATTAACCTGTCCACATTCAGAACAGAAGCAGATTTTTCCTTATTGCTATATAAAATACTCCTGTATTGGAGCGTCATTATCAAACCCAGCGAAAAATATATTATAAAAAACACAAATTTACTGCCCTTGTTCATATGAATACTCCTGTTTCTGAATTCTACTCCTTTCTATATACCAATTTTACTTATTATATTCGTATTTTGCAAGGGGAAAGTTAGAGATGGACACATTTTCTGTATATGGTAAAAAATATAGCACTATTATGGCATTATTATGGCATTATTCGGTTAGCAAAAGCAAAAAATTACTTACCCCTCCTCCAAATTTTGCCTTTTGCCGCCTGCTATCGCAATAGGCACGGCTTATCTCTCATATCTTCTTTCTGCTTATTTCCTTGATTTTATCTGCATAAATACTGCTTAATTCTTCTGCGAACTCTGCAGAAAAGCTTTCACTTATTACTCTGCATACGGGGAGTTCGGCATCAGGCAGAATAAGAACCCAACCATTTTCATTATATATTTTAACCCCTTCCATCGTCTCAATTGTGTTTCCGGACTGCTCCTGGATAATTTGCCGTATAACCTTTCCCTTTGCATTCCATGGACACTCTACTTCCCTTTTATTCATATGAAAAGTTGGGATCATATCCACAATATCCGAAAGCTTATAGTTATTTGCAGACATGAAATCAAGAATTTTGACAAGTCCGGCTATGGCATCAAAATGAAGTGTAAATTGATCCAGCATTCCTTCTGTTTCACCGTTTCCCATTAGTTTATACATTATATCCTGAGTGGAAGTTTTAGTTCTTATAACCTTTCCATTATTATCTGCCGCTATTTTTTCTACAATATGGCTGGCTGATATGGGAACGACTACAGTTCCTCCTTTAACAGTCCTGAAGAGCATTATTGATATAAGTGCCATATACATGTCTTCTGTTATTATCCTGCCCTTATCATCTACAAGCATCATCTTTTCTGAAAAGTCTTCTATAGAAACACCCAAATCAAATTTGCCCATTTTTACATAACTTGTAAAAAAGTTTACATCGCCTGATGTCATACTTGTTTTTTTTGTCTTTATATTTATAAGTTTCAAATCCAGCAACTCTACCTTACAACCCAATTTTACCAGTAAAGCTTTAATAA
>DAOSDD010000414.1:0-2526 GCA_035362115.1 Clostridiales bacterium
GTATTATCAGCAAATTTACTGCTCACTTGCTTTAGATTGCATATTCGTTTATAAAGAGCATCTCGAAAATTTAAAATGTCTGTGTTCTGAGAATAGATTTCCATGAAATCATGTCTAAATTTCGCATCTATACCGCCTTCACCTTCAATTTCATGGGCAATACTATATATTAAGCTATGTACATCATCAATCCTGCAGCCGTCCATACGAACTTTTTCTACAAAATTATCTAATTCATGCAGGCAGCGATCGTAATCTTCAAGTTTAAGCCAGGATATGAAGCCTTTTAATATAGGCTGAATACCAAGTGCAGGGGTTTTCTCGAACCTGCAAGTTTCTACACTGCTGAAGTACTTCTTTTCAGGGTAAATATAGCTCCATTTTAACCCGTTAATAGTATATTTTGCAGCGTTCGCAATATCATTAATGTTTTGAACCACATGACCAGAACATAAATAGATATCATAACCATAAATAGGACATTTGGTAAGCTCTTCACATGTTGCATTCAAGTACTCCGCATCATAATTGAAGTTTACAAACCCCAATATAAGCGAATCCTTTTTATAAAAGTGGCATAAGGCATTATCATTATTAAAAATATTTTCCAAACGAAGCTTTACTTCAGCTACGGCATATTCATGTATAAACTCATCTACATAATCATCAGAATCCTTTGAAATAATTTCAGCCTTGACTGCAAGAACGCAATAATTTTTATATGGGAAGTTTATCTGCATAAGCAGCATATTATCCTGTATTTCATCTATGTCAGCAGGCATTTCAGAAAGCAGCCATAACACGAAATTATCACGAAGGACGGGCATTATACGGGAAAGTTTCTGGTTGTGTGTCTCTATTGTACTCATTAGCCCTGTTAATGTTCTGCAAATAATACCGAATGTATCACTAGTTTTACTAATATTAACGTTAGCCAAATTGCACAAAGATACTATGGAACGCATCGGTTTTGACTGCCAAAATAGGATAACAACCGCCAATATAAATCCTGCCAATATTGTGATTATTACAGAAATAAGCAAATTTTTAAGAATATAGATTATCGGTTTCATATAAATATTGGTCGGTGCTACTGATATAAATTTCCACTTCCTTCTCCATAGTTTTTATATGAGACAATGCTAGGTTCTCCTTCTATTTCTACACTATAGGTGTTAACTCCGTATGGCTCGCTGAATACCCGTGCATATACAGAATTATTAAATAGATTCTCTGCAGCGTTTACACCATCAATATCGAATATAACTGTATTATCAGAATCAACTACAAAAAAATTACCAAAATCAGAAGGAAGTACATTTCTTAGTCGTTCTCTTAGTCCACCTAAAGAGTAATTTATAACGAATAGGGCGTTAATTTTGCCACCCGAAACTATAGGACGCATCATGCATAAGGTGCTTTGATCTGCTATATTGTAAAATGAGTTCTTCCGTTTCGAAGAGGCATTTAGCACATCTGAATATAATTGCAGTTCTTTCCTGCGATATTCATAGAACAAATCGTAACGAATTTTATCACTGGAAATCAGCAAATTATTGTCTACATAGAATATACCTACTGATTGTATAAGTTGATTAGATTCTTTAATGCTTGATAAATATTTATTGATCTTTAGAGTGTCCATAATATTATCCTTCAAGGGAAAATATAAATAATACTTCATGCTTTCAACCATTGATATATCATTGAGTATCTGCTTGTAAACCTCGTTGGAATTAGATGCAATAAGTGTGTCAATTGTCTCTGAATACTGCTCAAGTACCTTATTATTGTTGTCAATTAACCACTGAGACATTTCTTCCCGCAAGACCTGATAGGATACAGCACTGGAAATCAAAGTGCAAATAAGCACAATTACAAAAGAAGCTAGGAACTGATACATTATAAAACCTCGAAGTTTGTGGAAGTTTTTCATAGTATACACACCTCTCGCTTTTATCCGGGCACTCCATCGTATGTATAGATTTTACATTTACAAACCTAATTTTTCAATAGTTTTATTAATTAACTTTGAATATATATGTAAGCATTATAGACTTATGCACATCATCCATTACTTGTAATTTTTGTATTTACACAACTTCCTATCTTCTCTTTTGAAAAAACTTTTATTCCATTATTAAAAAGTGGTAGTATGGTCTATGTAAACTTCATTTGCTTATTTAAACAACCTTTACTTTTGTTAAATTACTATGTCTGGAAAACTTTCCATGTTTACCTTATATCTATCCTATATAATTTAAGTTTCTCAGTTTTCTGTTAATGATTTCAAATTATTATATAAATTTTAGCGCAAAGACTCATTTACCATCGAAATACTGGAATTCTTATTATTTCAATCTTACAGTTTATATGAAGACTTCAACAATATATTTCTAAGCTAAATTCGTCTTTTGCACTATAATCTGAATTTGTGTAGCAAAAAATCTTATGTTATATATTTACACAAGCTTAAAACAAAATATCAATATAACTCTCTACTTTGTACACAAGTTTCCGTACAGT
>DAOSDD010000415.1:0-2452 GCA_035362115.1 Clostridiales bacterium
CCTGAAGATGTGGGAGTAGATGGAAATATTGATATAAAAGCAAACACATACCATATAAGAGCCAGATTCATTTGCCATACTTTTTCTCCAAATGAGGAGGGCGTCAGAATCTCAGGAGATACTTACTACTCTCCATACTCGAATGTTTTCTCTATTGGCACAGATGCATACCAAAAGTACAAAAATGCCAGCATCTGGGCAGTGGAAGAGTTAGATAAAGCGGCAGAATACGGATTTATTACGGATAAGATCAAGGGTAAAATGAATGGACCAATTACACGCGAGGAATTCTGTGAGGTTGTAATAAAACTTTACGAAAAAATGATGGGTAAAGCTGCAACATTTAGTAATATGGATGCTTTTATCGATACCAAAAACCCGGAAATATTTAAAGCCTATGAGTTAGGCATTGTAAAGGGAGTGGGCGGAAACAAATTCGCTCCAAACGAATTGACAAATAGAGAACAGGTTGCTGTTATGATGCATCGGTCGGTTAAAGTGCTGAAACCAGATGCAGATTTTAGCATCGCTGGTTCAGAAAAATTCTCTGATGAAAATATCATATCATCATGGGCATTGGAATCTGTAAAGTTTATGAACAAAAATGGGCTGATAAAGGGTGTGGGTGATGGAAGAGTCGATCCCAAAGGCACGACTACCAGAGAGCAGGCGGTAATTATGGTGGTCAGAACCTATGAAAAGTATGGAAAATAAGATTTTATAAATGGGGGATTAGTTCATGGGTGACAATCAAAAAACAGATCTAATTGGGAATAAAGGGTTCAGAATTTTTGTTATCTTGACAATTGTGGCTTTTATATTCTCTTTTACCGCTTGTGGCAAGAAAGAAAAGAATATAGACAAAGGAGATGCCGACAAAGTGAAAGTGCTTGAAAAAGTAGCAGGTGACAAGGATAAACCCGGGAAAGCAGCAGATTATAAAGATAAGGCCACAAAAGCTGAACCGGCATTAAACCTAAATATGGGAGATGTGGGTAATAATTTGCCGTTACCTGATAATTATCCAAAAGAAATATTACCTCTTGCAGGGGATGCAAAGATTATTAATGTAGTGCAGAATACCCAAAATAATGGTCTAGGTATTATATATATAAGCGACGATGACCTTGACAGCCTTCTAGAGCTGAATGAATCAGCTTTGAGTGATGCTAAAGACTTAAAGGTTTTGGAAACAGATGATGGTTACATGTTAATGGCTAGTTTGGAAGGTGTTCATTATACTATTATGATTGGAGAAGGTCTATTTGACCAAAACTCTGAGTATAAGGGCAAGCAAAGTGTTTATATTGAGCTCACCAGAGCAGAAGGGCTATCAGATAATGGGGAAGGGGCTGAAATTCCTGCGGATGGCGGTAAACCCTGGCCTGCATCAGACATGGCGGAAGTTCCTGAATTGCCGGGATATATCGGCAATGTTCATATTGGGGATGATGCTATAAGACTTGAAATAACTGTAGAAGGTTTGGATGTGGTAAAAGGCTATATTGGCGAGTTAAAAAATGCCGGCTTTAGTTTTGACTCCGAGCCTGACACAAGCAATGAGAAGATAGAATTCATTGCCTTCAAGGACAGCACTATGTTGAATTTTGCTTATAAAGCTGCGGAAAAGCTTGTTTTCATCGAGTATATAAAATCATAATGCATAATGAATAATGGATATTATGAATATTATAAATATGATTAATATGATGAATATAATGGATATAATGGATGGTGTATATATGAAGGGACTTATTGCCGGTATATTGGTGGTTGTTATGCTGTTTATCACAGGCTGTCAGGGAAAAGACAATGACCAGGGGAAAACAAAGAGCAGCGTGAATGAACCAACATCCTTCTCAGCAAAAGATGTTGATAAGAAAAAGGTCTTAGGCTTATGTCCTTCCGTCATGGATATTGCCCGGAAAGGATTTACTCCTGAAGCAATGAAGGGGATGGAAGAATTTGTAAAGGCAATTGATGAGGCTGAAGGCAATGCCAAAAAGCTTACTGCACTTATGCTTGCAACTGATATCTCATTGGGTCAGTTGGGTATGGTAAATCAGGATATTCTTCTATATATGGCAGGAAAAGCATTGTCCGCATATCCGGAGCACCCTGTTATACTTAATAATGCTGCATCAGTTCTATTTGACTCGGAAAAAACAGATACTGCCATTGCTCTTTATATGGAGGCGATAAAAGCAGCTCCCCGGAATCCGATTTTTTTGACTAATCTGGCTAATGCATATATCCAAAAGGGGGATTTCGTCTCCGCAGAGAAATGCGCAAGACAATCTCTACTAGCAGATCCGGACTATTCCGCTGCATATCAGGTTCTCACCACTTGTCATCTTGAAAAGGGCAATGATATGTTAGCCGCCGAAACTATGATAAAAAGCACAAAAAATTGCTTTAACGATGTGAGTATAAGCCAATTCACATCGTTTCT
>DAOSDD010000416.1:0-2419 GCA_035362115.1 Clostridiales bacterium
TCGAAAGGAAAATATACCGTAGTTTGGGGCTTCTAAGCCCCTGACCACGAGTTTTTAAAAGGAGGGTTATAGCATGAATGAAATAAAAGTTGCAATAGTAGGACTTGATACAAGTCATTCTGTTGAATTTGCAAGAAGAATGAATGATCCGAATTGTGATCCAAAGATTAAAGTAAACGGGCTAAAAGCAGTATCCTGTATGAGATTTGAGACTCCATTCCAGGATAAAAACGGTTTGGATGCTCGTCAAAAACAGTTGGAAGGCTGGGGAGTTAAGGTAACTGAAAGCTTTGATGAATGTGTTGCTGATTGTGATGCAATTATGCTTGAAATCAATGACCCTGCATATCATCTGGAATACTTCGAAAAAGCAATAAAGCTTGGTAAACCTGTCTATTTGGACAAACCTATGGCTGATACTTATGCCTCAGGAAAAGCGATTTACGAAATGGGCAAAAAAAATAATATAAAAGTATTTTCTGCATCATCATTACGCTTTGTGACTGCTGTTGTTGAAGCCAAAAAAGAGTTAAACAATCCTGAATTTGTATCTGTATATGGTGCTCTCGGTGATGCACCTGCAGGTAGTAGTGTTGTATGGTACGGGGTACATACAATGGAAATGCTTCAAAAACTAATGGGCCCTGGAGCTGTAAGCTTAAAAGCTGTTCAGGATGACAAAGGCGTTGTTTGCTTTGTAAAATACAAAAATGGCAGCAGAGGTATTGCAGAATTAAATAACGGATCTTACATTTACGGAGGAGCTGTTAGAACAAAAGAGAAAGCTTTTCATTATACAGTAGATATGAGTATGGCATATACACTGGAATTAATAGAAATTGCAAAATTCTTTAATGGTGAAGAACCATCGGCTTCTTTCGAAGATACACTGGAAGTTATGGATCTTCTGGATACAGCTCAACGCTCTTTAGATAGCGATAAGGAAGAGAAATTAAACGGTTCATATTAGGGTAGGGATAAAGTAAAAGAAATCCGGTTAATTTTTGAGGTAACCGGATTTCTTTTTTGATTCAATTGTGCTCCTTTACATATACTTGGTGCACATTTTTAATTTATGAAGAAATATAGTATGCATGAATCATTAACTTTTTACGTCAGACCATGCAGAACGCCCCTTTTTTAAAATGGGAGATGAATGCATGACTACCTTTTTTCCAAATCTATCGCTGCCAATCTAAAATAAAGTATGTCAAAACTATCTTCCCCATAATTGCACTGAACTGCAGATATTCTCAATGGTTTTTCCCACCATTTCATTATAGTCACCCTTTCATATAATATTTTTCCTATGTGCTATACTATTTACCTCAAAAGTTAGCAGAAAACTAATTTTAATGGTTTTATGACAATAATAAAACTCAATTTAGTTTGTTGTGGAAGTGTAATCATTAATTCCGCTTGATAAATTTACTTTGTCAACTGAGGTATAAATTTAATTATATAGAAGTATTTGAATAAATAATGATACTTCTTGTTTTTCAATTCCGGCGGATATGATATAATATCCTCATAAATGAGGATATTATATGCCTCCGGCGGAATTTTGTGCATGCGAATATTTTTGCTCCGCAAAAAACGCACATGCACAATTATATCATGCAATTTCTTCGAAATTCATGACATAATAAACCAGAAAGTCTAAGAGGAAGGAGCATAGGTCATCAGATATGAAGAATAATATTAAAGGCATTATATTTGACATGGACAATACTTTACTAAGTTCAAAAATTAATTTTGCAGCTATGAAAAAGGAGACATATGAGTTTGTAATAAATCATGGAATACTTCCTGATGATTTGGATCTTATTAACCAAACAACAGCAATTATTATAGAAAAAGCAGTAAAAACAAAAATGATGAGCCAGGAAATAATAAAAGCAGTATGGGAAATTCCTAAGAAATATGAAGTAATGGGGATGGAAAACGCTGTTCTTGAACCCGGAGTTACACAATTACTTAGCGAATTATATGGTAAGTATTATATGGCTGTTGTCACTAATAACTCCATTGAAGCAGCAGTTAAGGCGTTTAGAGAGAATAAAATATATAGTTATTTTGATATTTTAGTGGGAAGAGAGATGATTAAATCCTTAAAGCCTTCACCTGATGGTTTTTTATATATATTGGATCATTATAATACTACATCTACTGATGAATGGCTGTCAATTGGAGATGCCTGGCTGGACGGGAAGGCTTCTATGGATGCTGGAATAAGATTCATCTCATATCGTGGTGATATTCAAAAGATGAATACTATGGGTGTCTACCCATATGCTGTGATTAATGATATTAGGGAGTTAAGCAATTTTATTTGATAAGTTTTGCTAATAAAACTTAACCGCCCATAATGAATAGCAAATTATCCGAAGTCAGTGGCATAAAAAAAGAGCTCTGTACG
>DAOSDD010000417.1:0-2401 GCA_035362115.1 Clostridiales bacterium
ATAATTGTTATACCTTTATCCTCTGCTTTATACCGGAGCAGGTGCTCTATCCTTGTTAGGGGCATATGCCCCTGTCATCAGGTTGATTTTATTTAAAATAATCTGACCATTAGATGATAACACTCCTTCTTTTTCTGCTATCGCAGGCTGCTGATATTTCCCGAACAATCGGTAATTTTGCAAGAACCTTTAAGTTATGCTTCTCCGCCAAACAGCAGCTTCATAACCTTATTATAGATCTCTTTTACTGCTATTCCGGATGCACAATTTATATCTACGATAGTTTTCCCGTTATTGATAGCTTTTACTGCATCCGAATCAAAAGGCACTTTGCCGACAAAGGGCAGTTCTTGCCCTTTACAAAAAAACTCAATTTTTTCTGTATTTACAAGGTTGGTATCAAATTTATTTACACAAATTGCTATTTTGATTCCGAATTTTTCAGCTGTTTTTATGATTCGCTCCATATCACTAATACCCGATATGGAAGGTTCAGCCACGATCAAAACCATATCTACTCCGCTAAGAGACGCTATGACAGGGCAGCCTATTCCAGGAGAACCGTCAATAATTGCAAGTTCAACATCAACTGCTGCTAACTTCATCTGTTTTTTTACCTCTGCAACCAATTTTCCGGAAGTGCCGCTTCCCATTTTTAGCTGAGCTGTTGAAAAGACTTTTTCCACATTGGAATACAGCGTCAATTCTCCGGCTATGGCTGGCTGTAATGATATAGCGGCTACAGGACATACGGCTTCGCAAACCCCACATCCTTCACATGCAAAAGGATCAGCTTTGTATGTCTTCTCTACTGAAATAGCATCAAATCTGCAATTTTGTCTACATTGATCGCATTGGATGCATAGTTCAGGATTTATTTCAGCTTTTGGCAAACCATAATAATCTGTTTTCTTTGGTTCAGAACTTTGTCCTGTTATGAGGTGCAGGTTAGGTGCATCTACATCACAATCAGCATAAGCCCTGGCGTTGGAAAGCTTTATAAACGCACTGGCTATTGTTGTTTTTCCAGTACCGCCTTTTCCACTAAGGATTAGTAGTTGTTTCATGCTGCACCTCCTTTTTCACTGTTTCTAGTAGAGAAGAAAATAATGCATTGTATTTTTTGCTTTCTCTGGCTGCAATTTCTGCGTTTGAATTCAACATTCCAAGTTCATTATCAAAGGGAATTCGGCCCAATATCTTGATGTTTCTTTCCAAGCAGAACTTTTCTGCAGGATTTTCTCCTTCCAGACATTTGTTAAGAACCACACCTAATGGCTTGTTAAATAACTTGACTAGTTCGTATACCATATTGAGGTTATGAACACCAAACAATGTAGGTTCAGCCACCAATATACAATAATCTGCATCTTTAATACTTTCCATTACAATACAGGCACTTCCGGGAGGGCAGTCAATAAAGGTCAGTTTGTTTGAGTCCCGTTTATTCTCAGCTAGAAGCTTTTTTATGATAGGGATACCCGAAGCTTCACCCGTGTTCAATATTCCTGTGTATACCATTACCTGATCGGAAATTCCTTTTTGAACTTTTCCAATAACCTTTTCTTTCTCTATTAGTGCCTTTTCAGGACAAAGAATGACACAACCGCCACAGGAGTGACAAACCTCCCCAAAAATAATCAGTTTCTCTTTTATATAGGCAAGAGCATTAAATTTGCAAAAATCAACACACTTTCGACATCCATTGCAAAGCTTATCGTCTACCCTTGGAATTCTAACCGATATTTCTTCCTCTTGAACATCGTCAGGTTTAAAGAATAGATGTCCATTTGGTTCTTCAACATCACAGTCTATATATGATGATGTCTTCGCTTCTGCAGCTAAGTTCACCGATACCAGTGTTTTTCCAGTGCCACCCTTGCCGCTTAGCACAGCTATCCTCATATCAATTTCCTCCGTGCCCATGAAATCCGGCATGAATTTCATCCAGCAAAGAAAGTCTTCCGGCTATATAGTCATCAATATTTTCCTTTACTGAAGTGTTGGTCGTTTTATATATTTTGATATCAGCAGCTCCTAACACATCAGCGGCATTTTGTCCACATCGGGGTGTTAACAAGGCATTTACCTTGTTATCAACTATTGTTTGTGCAGCTTTAATCCCTGCACCGCCTGTGCTTGCTGCTGCACTGTTGTCGAGAAATGTACTTTCCTTAGTATCTATATCATAGATGAGGAAATATGGAGTACGTCCAAAGGATACGCATACATTCGACTTCAAGCTTTTCTCATCTACCGGAATTGCTATTTTCATAAGAATCCTCCATTCTTTTAACTTATAAATAATTATTGATTGCATTACGCAATGTGCTTACTCCTAAGTTTGAGAAATATATATGATCAATCTCCTCGATCCCCTTTACCAGTAAAGCCCACTCCG
>DAOSDD010000418.1:0-2389 GCA_035362115.1 Clostridiales bacterium
TATGTTGCATAAAAAAGTCCAAAAATGATATCATTATAAAAAACATAAGATAAGCAGAAGGTGTTAAATTAATGGACAACAGCAGTATTGTTGATAATATTTCAGTTGCATTGCCTGAAGGGGCAGAATATGTTATCTGGACATTAAATAAGAACAACTATGAAGCCTTCCTTGTAGGTGGGTGCGTAAGAGATATCCTGCTTGGTATTGAGCCGAAAGATTGGGATATTGCAACAAATGCTTTACCTGAAGATATAAAGATTATTTTCAAAAACACTGCTGATACAGGCCTAAGACATGGTACGATAACTGTTATGGCTCATAACCAGGCTATAGAAGTTACAACATTTAGAGTTGAGGGGAAATATTCTGACCATCGCAGGCCTGATAAAGTGATTTTTACATCCTATCTTGAGCAGGATCTTGGGAGAAGGGATTTTACAATAAATTCCATTGCATATCACCCTCAAAAGGGTATTGTTGACCCTTTTAAAGGAATTGATGACCTTAAAAAAGGTATTATCCGTGCAGTTGGTGAAGCAGGCAAAAGATTTGAAGAAGATGCTTTGAGGATGTTAAGGGCTTTAAGGTTTTCGGCTCAACTGGGTTTCAATATTGATACAGTGACTATGAGATCGATAAAAAATAAAAAAGCTTTGATTGGTAGTATCAGTAAAGAAAGGATAAGGAATGAGCTGGAAAGCATCCTTTTATCGAGAAATCCATCTAAATTCATTCTTTTAAAAGAAACTGGTCTTTTAGCGCTTATTCTGCCTGAACTGGACAAGAATTCTTTTAACAAAAATAAGTACATTTTGGATGGTGTTGAAAGTGTAAAAAGAGACCGTATATTAAGATGGGCAATGCTTCTACATGAAGAAAGTGAAGATTCTGCATGTTCTGTTTTAAAAAGATTGAAATTTGACAACTATACAATTAAGGAAGTATACAGGCTTATAAAATATCATAATATAAATATCAATCCGGTACCTGAATGTGTAAAAAAAGTGGTAAGTATTATCGGAGACGAATTGTTTCTTAAGCTTATGATGGTTAGGAAGGCAATTTTAAATGCCGAAATCATTAATTGTTCATATATGTCAAATATGTTAAAGTACTCTGATAACGATAAATACTATGAGAAGGAAATGGGTAAAGCTGATATAATTATGCACATCTACAACAGCGCTAAAGAAAAAAGAGAATGTATGAATATTAAAGACTTGGCAGTTAACGGAAGCGACTTAATTAATATTGGATTTGAACAAGGGAAGAAGATAGGTGAAGTACTGGAATTGCTCCTGGATACTGTTATGCTAATACCCGGTATGAATAAAAGGGAGGAGCTTTTGAAGCTTGCAGCCCAATATCTTTAAGACGTGAATTACAAATTTTTCCTTGCCTTAAACATAACAACCCGTAAGCTTTGTTTAAATCATATACTCAAAAAAGCAAAAATTTACAAAAGAATATAAAGAATTAAAATAAAAACATTTTCAAAAAAATATGTTGACATTTGTCGTCATAAGTAGTACAATCTACATACAACATTAGACAGAAAACTTCTAAAAAATATAAAGATTATTTATTTTGTTGCATAAGAGGCTTTTAAGAATTATCAAGAATAAATAGGAGTGTGAGTGTTAATAGCAAAGCTTTAATGTTGGTATATGCATAAATATATACGTTGGTAGTGTCAAATAAGTAATGAAAACTGATGATAAACGTATATGATGGGAGATAGTATAATGAAAGGTATTTTTTCTGCACTTCTGGGTGTATTTGATGAAAATTATCAACCGGATATTGACGGGATCAATGCAGTGGTAAGACACAATATTGAACACTGTAAGGTTGATGGTTTATATGTATGTGGGAGCACCGGTGAGAATTTTCTCATAAACACTCAAGCCAAAAAGATAATTTTGAAAACCGCAGCGGAAGCTGCAAAAGGTGAAAGTAAATTAATTGCGCATGTAGGAAGCAATATTATTGAAGAGACATTGGAACTTTCCCGGTTAGCCGCAGAGCTCAGTTATGATGCAATATCCGCAGTTACCCCGTACTACTATAAATTTACCTCTAAAGAAATAAGGGATTACTACAGGTATATTGCAGATAATAGTAGTCTGCCGTTGATTATTTATAATATTCCCATGCTAACTGGCGTCAGCCTCAATAGGAATGATTTATCAGAGTTGTTGTCATATAAAAACATCATTGGTATCAAGTATACTGCTAATGATTTATATATGCTTGAAAGACTTCGTGTAGAGTGCAAAGACGCCTATCTGTATTCCGGTTTCGATGAAATGCTTCTATCAGCAGCAGTTCTAGAGACAGATGGTGCTATTGGCAGCACCTACAATATCATCGGTCATTGGGCGAA
>DAOSDD010000419.1:0-2366 GCA_035362115.1 Clostridiales bacterium
GCAGTGTTGGTATCTGTTTCAGGAAGACAAATCAAAAACTCTTCTCCACCATACCTTGCCACCCAGTCCTTACCTTTTCTTACAGAACCAGTTAATGTTTCAGCAAAAGCTTTTAATACCATATCTCCATTTACATGTCCATATTTATCATTGACGCTTTTAAAATGGTCAAGGTCTGCCATTATTATAGATATAGGTTTATTCATAATCACACTGTTCAAAATATCTACAGGGAGCCTCTCATTAATATATCTCCTGTTAAAGAGCTCAGTAAGGCTGTCTTTAATAGCAATTTGGTTCAAATTATTTATTATACTGTAAATCTCATTACTGCCCTGTACAACATCATCACCTACAACCATACTGCTTGTAACATCCTTTAGAAGTTCAACAATAACAATTTTATCCCCTAAATTAACCGGCACAGCTGTTACAATAAAGACTTTTTCTTTAACATATTCAATTTTTATAAAGGTATCATTATCTCTATATGCCCTCATAGATATACAATTATCACAGATTTTATCCTGCTTCCAGAATTGATAGCAGTATGAATCCAATTCGCAAAAATTATCCTCTTTGCATTCATAAACTCTTTTCTTTACAGGATCCACTACTCTCACTAAATTGTACATTTTATTAAAAAGACTAAGTTTTTCTACTAACTTATTAATGTCTTTTTTACAATCGCAAGAATTTAGTTCATTCTTTATTGAGTTATTCTTTTGTATATTACCAGCTATGTCAATATTACCAACCGTATCCAATTTTATTGCAACCTTTCACCATATTAATTTAGTATTTGCTATTGCATATAATATCCTCATTTATGAAGATTATGAGGATATTATATCATTCATATTTTTACAAGCAACATAATTTTCAATTTTTATTATTCAAATATGCACTCATCCAAAAATGCAGGCTTATACCCTTTCTCCACTGCCCATTTTACAACAGTCAGCACTTTATCCCTGTACTCAGGTTGATATGCCGTATAGTGAGGATAAAAATACTGTTCATGTATGAGTAGATCCATATAAGCAGACTGATGCGGATCCTTATATATATTATCAAGGAATGGTCCTATTTTATCAACCTTATGACAGTCTGTTATTATAGCGCTTCTGATAAATATTATATCTTCCTTATTATCTTTCCATATAAAACGTCTGAAGATATTTCTCCTTTTTTCAATATCCAGATAATATGAAACCGGTATTCTTTCTGCAAGTTCATTATCTACGTTAAAATCAGCTACCAGACCTTTGTAGCCTGAATCTCTCAAAGCTCTGCATCCTTCAACAGTTGCTTCTCCCCAATGTAAAGTAGTTACAGGTCCTGCAAGTCCCCCCCCTGCAAATCGTCTGATCTCATTTAAAACAAGATCACAGTCCTTTTTCATTTCATCATAAGTGGCATTTATATATGGTTTGTCCGGCTTATTGGCCAAAGCATGAAAACTCAACCTCAGCCATTGGGAGTTATCCTGCCATTCGCTTTTATACTTTGCAGGCATCTGAGTAATATTGAAACCATCGTCAGTATGGTAATAAATATTTATATGGACCTTCGTGCCATATGTATCGTGTACCTGCTTAAAAAATCCCAGGTACGGGTTATCAAAAATAGACTTGTAATTATGTGAATTTTCAGCGATATCCTGGAGAAACCATATATTATCATCCAGAGATAATCTATATTTACCCGCATAATTTTTAAGCCAGTAAACTATCATACTTTCACTACAGCCGCTGTTTTCTTCAACAACCTTTATAACATTGCTATAGCACTTAAGCTGTACCTCTGCCGTATATAATCCATCTTCGTATAATGCGCTTATACCATTTATACTTATTTTAGAGCCATTAGGTGCCGTTACTTTTACCTTAGTAAACAAGCTCCCTCCAACTGTCTTTCCATCACGTTCATTAAGCATATCCCCATCTATAGGGCTGATTATTTTAATACTGGTACTGTTATTCACTGGTAAATATTTCTTCACTTTTAAAATATGCACCCCTTCATCATTATATATTTGTCAACTTGTACTTCCTTTATTATAATGAATTATTTTGAATATGTCCAAGCTTCTTTCTTCAGAAAGAAAGGATAGGAACTTATCCTATCCTTATTTCTTTAATTTTTCATTGTACTTTAATTTTTCATTGTATTTTGCCTTGCTTTACGGTACCATCAAAAGGGCCTTTTTTCATTTCCATACCTTTGTGAAATTTCATTCTGCCAGGGGACTTGGTTCCATCAGGTAATCTCATCCCATTTGGAAATCCATTTTCGCTAATGTTATTTTGCATTTCATTAATTCGCTCAATGTGCTTATCACCTTGATCATTTGTTATCAAACC
>DAOSDD010000420.1:0-2348 GCA_035362115.1 Clostridiales bacterium
AAGTACCGAAACCTACCAGTACAACCTTTTCGCCGATTTGAAGAGATTCTTCGACAGAAGAAATAAATGCATTCAAAGCAGCTTCACTATTTTTCTTGCTTAAGCCTGATTTTAGTGCGATAGAATTGATTAATTCAGTTTTGTTCATATATACAACCTCCTATATTTGGAATTCGACATTATTTTATAATGAAACATGCATTAAGTCAAGGTTTTCGTCAAAAAATATGTTAATTTTCATTTATAAAGTTAGAATTATGGACATTTTTATTATATTATGAAAATAAAATGACAAAATAGCAAATCATATTACAAAAAATGTAATATGATTTATAACTTTGAATTAAGGTACAATCATAATATTAATATCATCTCCCAACATACCTTTCAGTTTTTCATAAAAAACATTGTCTGCCTGGTCGTGTGGAGATTCTCCCAATACAATACAGTTAATCTCTTTTTCATGAGCAAAATCAGCAATACATTTAATTACATTATTAGATTTTAATACTGATAAATCAGCGCCTATAGATTTGGCAATTTCAAAAAGATATTGAAGGGCTTCACCTTCTTTGGGATTATCTAAAAAATGCAAGCCATCTTTTGCAACATGGATTACATAAATGTTACCTTTATATTCGTTTCTCAAAGCTACTGCCTTAATTATAAGTCTTTCACAAGTTTTTTGTTGAGTTACGCAAACCAATATATTTTTCATTGGGTTCAAGGAAATCCCCCTTTCACCTTAAAACAATTTATCCCAACGATATTATACCAGAATAAAGCAGAAAAATGTTGCAGGATATGTTTCATTTATATTTCATTTAATTGATTTTTTATTGCATATATATTAAAATCTTATTTGTATACATATTTTAATAAATTGGGGGTTGGCAAATTAATGAAAGTTATAGATGCATCTACAATTATTGATACTGTAGAAAGCTTATGTATAACTGCTAATTATTATCTTAACAATGATATATTAGATGTTTTGCAGAAAAAACTTAATATTGAAGAATCCGGTGTTGGAGCACATGTTATTGAAAAAATTATTGAAAATGCCCATATAGCCAGATCTGAAGAAATAGCTGTATGTCAGGATACGGGAATGACAGTAGTATTTGTTGAAATTGGCCAGGATGTCCATATCTCGGGCGAGAATATATTTGAAGCTATAAATGAAGGTGTAAGGAGAGGATATGAGAAAGGTTTTTTGAGAAAATCTGTTGTTGGAGATCCTATAGAAAGAGTCAATACAGGAGATAATACTCCTGCTGTTGTTCATTATGATATAGTAAAAGGGGACAAGCTAAAAATTACTGTAGCTCCAAAGGGATTTGGAAGTGAGAATATGAGCACATTAAAAATGTTAAAACCTGCAGATGGAATCGAAGGAGTCAGGAAATTTGTAATTGAAGCAGTTAGTAATGCAGGACCTAATCCATGTCCTCCCATAGTATTGGGTGTTGGTATTGGAGGTACTATGGAGAAAGCAGCAATCCTGGCAAAGAAAGCTTTAATCAGGCCAATTAATATAAGAAGCAGTATAGAGTATGTTAAGAATCTTGAAATAGAGCTTCTTGATAAGATTAATAACCTGGGGATAGGACCACTGGGATTGGGAGGAAGGACTACCGCTCTTGCTGTTAATATTGAAGTTTTTCCTACTCATATAGCTGGCCTTCCTGTAGCAGTAAATATGAGCTGTCATGCTACAAGGCATGCAGAAGCGGTTTTATAAGGAGGGAACTATGAGATATACATTAAATACGCCTTTGGATAAAGATATAATAAAGAAGCTTAAGGCAGGAGATGAAGTAAAAATAAACGGCATAGTGTATACAGCTAGAGATGCGGCTCATAAGCGTATGGTAACAATGTTGCAGCATGGTGAGGAATTGCCTTTTGATATCGAAGGACAGGTAATTTACTATGTTGGTCCTTGTCCTGCGAAGCCTGGTAAAATAATTGGTTCTGCCGGGCCTACTACAAGTGGCAGGATGGATGCGTATACTCCGGTTCTACTTGAACAGGGACTTGTCGGAATGATCGGAAAAGGATTAAGAAGCCCTGAAGTTATTGAATCTATGATGAAGCATGGATCAGTATATTTTGGTGCTATTGGAGGCGCCGGTGCACTAATTTCAAAACACATAGTTTATCAGGAGGTAATAGCTTTTCCGGAGCTGGGGCCTGAAGCATTAAGGAAACTTGAGGTTAAAGATTTTCCTGTTTTTGTGGTTATAGACAGCTATGGTAATAATTTATATAAAATTGGACAGGAAAAGTACAAAATCATATAACATTAGAATATAACATTAAATATACTGAAGTTTTGCATTTTT
>DAOSDD010000421.1:0-2344 GCA_035362115.1 Clostridiales bacterium
AAGCTGAAAAAGCGGGAAAGTTTACCATACAAAACAAATTTGAAACGGATGTTATCTATATAGATAAAAATGGGTTTTCAGAAGTGGTGAATTGTAATAGAGGAAATCTATTTAGTATCAAATTGGACAAAAATGATAAATGCAAAATAACACCCAATTTGAATTCTCATTAATAATGAGCAATATGAAATAGCAGCATATATATGGTAAAATTATTATCGAATTGTATTTTAAAGGAGGGTATAGTTTAATTATGAATCAACTTCAAATATTTGAAAAAACAATAACCCATGAACAGCACGAACAATATCTTTTCTATGCTAATTTCACTCCTGATTTAGAAAAGAGAATAAGGTCAAAGCTTCAAATTGATGAAAGCATTGAACTTAGAAAGCACTTTGGGATGTATGCTCCTGTTGATGTAAATTTAAAACCACCTAAAAACTTAAAAGCCAAGGACTTTAGCCAGTATTTTGATGACATTGAAATACCTGAAAATGCTTTTATTAATGGTCTTGGGGTTTTGGAAGTTCCGGGAAGCAGTTACCATTTTACAAGCTACATAAGTCCTCTTCGCAATGCAAATACCTTGAAGGAAGTAGAGAATTTCCAATATCCAAATGTAGATGGATATACTGGTGACTATATGAAAGAAACTGTAGATAAGGCACATAAAGATAATTATGTAACTGTTTGTTCCATTGTTCACATGTATGAGGAATCATGGCAAATAAGAGGCTATGAGCAATTCCTTATGGATATGATAGAAAATCCTGAAATATGTGAATACATATTAGATAAAATTGCTGACAGAAATTTGAAGAAAGCTTTAGCCGGTGCAAAAGCCGGTGTTGACATGTTAATATGTGGTGATGATGTAGCAAATCAGAGAGATTTAATGTTTTCACCAGAACTATGGCGTAAATTTATGAAGCCAAGATGGGCAAAAGTTTACCAAGCTGCAAGAGAAATCAAACCTGATATTCAGATATGGTACCATAGTGATGGTAATATAGAAAGTATAATTCCTGAATTAATCGAGATTGGTGTAACTATCCTAAATCCTGTCCAGCCTGAATGTATGGATCCTATTACAATAAAAGAACAATACGGTAAACAAATTGTTCTTGATGGTACTATCGGTACACAAACTACAATGCCTTTTGGCAGTGCTGATGAAGTTAGACAGGTTATAAAAGATAGAAAAGAAAAATTAGGTTATGATGGAGCTTTAATATTATCTCCTACTCATATTTTAGAACCTGAAGTACCTATTGATAATGTTTTTGCATTCATAGAGATGTGTGGTGGGAAAATTTAATGAAATTCACTATAAATGTTAATGAACATGAATGTAAATAGATCTTACATCAGAGGAGCATATTTTAAAAGTTAAGAAATATTTACCAGGGCTATTGCTTACCAATATTTTCTTCACTTAAATTATATGCACCCAGAATAAAGATATAAATTGTACTAATCAGGGTAATAGGATATAATAATATTATTATTGTGTCCTTATTATTATGTGTAAATAGACAAATTAAATCTATAATCGAATGAATTTTGAAAAGTTTGAAAGGGGAGAGTTAAGTTGAAAAGGCTTCCATATGGTATAAGCAACTATAAGATGCTAGTAGAAGAGAATTTATTTTATGTCGATAAGACTATGTATATTGAAAAATTAGAAAGCCTGCATTCATACTATATATTCTTCCTACGTCCGAGAAGATTTGGTAAAAGCTTATTTGTGTCGCTGCTTCAGCATTATTATGATATAAATGAAAAGGATAATTTTGAGACTTTATTTAAAGATACATATATAGGGCAAAATCCAACAAAAGAGAGAAATAGCTATTATGTCCTTAATTTTGATTTTACAGGGGTTACTACTGACACAAAAGAACAGTTAGAAGAGAGCTTTATCAATATAACAAAGAATGCTTTTGAATTATTCCAAAACAGGTATAACATTCATTTTGATTATTTGCATACAGGGTCTGCAGCTAATATTTTTGAAGATTTTTTCACAAAAATTACTACAAGAATTGAAAAACCAATTTATGTTATTGTAGATGAGTATGATCATTTCGCTAATGAACTATTAAGTTTTCAGTTTGACTTTTTCAGAGAATCAATAAGCAATACCGGATTTGTTAGAAAGTGGTATGAAGTTCTAAAAAAGCAGACAAAGACAATTGTAAAGCGTATATTTGCAACAGGAGTAAGCCCGATTACCCTGGATAGTCTTACCAGTGGATTTAATATTGCTGATAATATAACTCGTGAAGAAGCCTTTAATGAGATGATGGGCTTTACTGAAGATGAAGTAAAGCAGATGGTT
>DAOSDD010000422.1:0-2344 GCA_035362115.1 Clostridiales bacterium
TCTTATTGATAACCATTTTATACAATATTTAGAAATGAATGAAAAAGGGGTAACCTTTAGCCGTATAGATTCGGATATCTCTGAAAGCTTAAAAGACTCTGAAAAATCGGATACGGAAAACATTAAACAAGCGCAGGAAGCTCTTGAGAGTTTATTTAAAGAAGCTCTTGGAGATAAAAAACTAAAGGTACAGGTAGAAAGTCTGAAAGCTTCGTCTGTTCCCAGCATGATACTCCTTTCTGAACAATCAAGAAGAATGCAGGATTTAAGCAGATACTTCGGAGGGCAGGATATGAGCCATATGTTTCCACAGGAGGAGACTTTGGTATTAAACAATAATAACAGCTTAATAAAGGCTATACTAATGTTAAAGGATAAGGAAGATAGAAAAGATGATGCATTAATGATTTGTAATCATGTATACGACCTGGCAATGATGAGCCACAAGCAACTTGAACCTGATAAGATGACAAAGTTTATTGAAAGAAGTAATATAATACTGGAAAAAATAGCAGCAAAAATGATTGAGTAAATGTAAGTAAATAAATGAGTAATTATGTAGTTGGGAATAGAGCGATACAGTAATTAATAGATTGAATAGTTGTTGATGTAATTGTTCGAGTAATTGGCTGAGAAACTAAGTAGCGAATCATGTTCAGTTGCAATATTTACGACAGTGAAACTTTTTCGAAAGCATAATGTATTAAAGCTTTCGAAAACGCTACCCGGCCTGAAGTGGAAATGGCTTCTTAATTAGTAAAGCTCCATGGAATTTCGTTATCAGATATAATACCTGTGATGTGAAGAAAATAAGGTGTTTAAGCGTTTTACTATCTGGTCACGAATTTATGTGTAACTGTACTTTATAAAGAAATGGACTTAAGGAAGGGGTAATTAAATGTCCTATAAGCTTATGGCAGTTGATATTGATGGCACATTACTGGATAGCAAAGGAAACTTAACAGATGAAACTATGAAGGCAATAAATAAAGGGCTGGAAAAAGGCATGATTTTCACCATTTCTACAGGCCGGCCTATACAGGGTGTCCAGCCCTTAATTGAAAAGCTTGGATTAGTTGAGGATTTACCCTTCATTACCTATAATGGTGCTATGTTGGTTATGGGAAAATCCAGAGATATACTTTTTGAGTGCAGTATGAATGCTGATGATGCAAGAACAGTAATTAACCTTGGAAGAGAGTTTGGGACTACTGTAATGGTATGGGCTGACAACCAATTGTTTGCAGATGAGTTAAATGAAAAAGCATATAAGTACAGCAGTATATCAGGAGTTGCACCAATTTTATTGGAAGATGCGGATAAGATAGTTGCAAAAGGTGCTACAAAAATACTTTGGTATGATGAGGTAGAAATAATCAATAAATACCTTAATGAGGTAGGAAAGTATCTGAACGAAAACGTTAATTTCTATACATCGCAACCATATTTTCTTGAGTTTGTTGATAAAAGAGCATCAAAGGCAAAGGCTATAGAGAAACTGGGAGAACACTTTAATATAAAGCAAAGTGAAATGATAGCCATAGGAGATGGGCTAAATGACCTTTCCATGATAGAGTATGCCGGCCTTGGTGTTGCTATGGCAAATGCAAATGATATTGTAAAGGAAAAAGCTGATTATATAACTTTATCAAATGATGAAGATGGAGTAGCACATGTAATTTATAAGTTCATAGTGGGGATATAGAGGTTCCTAAAATTACATATTCAAGGAACCGTATTATTGCTACTATATCTATATCTATATCTATATCTATGTTATTTTTGTTAATTGGTTACTTATACTTGTTATGCTAATCACTTCTGATGGTTCGGTAGCATATATTATACAGATATAATATTTTTTTGTTAAGTAAAACAACAATTTTGAAGTATACATGAGAGGTGTTATGTATGAGTTTTAATGACAATCTGGTACCCCAATACAGTTTAAGCCCTAAAACTGCAAAGAATTTGTCCAACAGCACAATATCTGTCCCTATGATGGAAGCTATTACCCCACGATGGCTTCTTACTTTTCTTCCATGGGTTTCTGTGGAAGCGGGCGTTTACCGTTTGAACAAGGTAAAAAAATGTAACGAAATAAGGGATGGAGAGGACGATTACCGTGAAAAACTGCCAGATTTATGTTCGTCCCATTTAGGAGAACATGAAATTCCAGAAACCTTTCCAGATTATGAGGAAAAACCGAGAGAGTATACCTTGAGTTTAGTACAGACAATTTTGAGGGTAAATGGTCAGGTTATGGATATTTTCAACTCACCCATCAACCAGCTCCAGCAGCAGATGAGACTTACCATAGAAGCAATGAAAGAGCAGCAGGAAT
>DAOSDD010000423.1:0-2342 GCA_035362115.1 Clostridiales bacterium
GTGTTTGCATATGCTAACCATAAAGTCCTTAAATCATGGCCAGTAGATGATTGTATCGTATCTATAATGAAGTTCCCTAATGGTGTTATAGGTAAGGTCTTTGTTTCTATTGGATGTAAAAGAAAGTATACAATGCGTTCGGTCTTCTATGGTGATAAAGGAACTATCATTGTAGATACTTTATTACCATATATTACAATGTTTAAAGACACTCTTTATGATCCTGTTTATAGGTATACTTCACAATCAACAGAGACAATACCGGTTCAGCTTGATGTATCTGTAGCAACGCATAATATATCAGCTGAAATGGATGAGTTTGTGGATATTATATTAAATGATAAAAGTGTCATAACTGATGGAATACAAGGTGCCTCAACGGTATCGGCTTGTATTGCTGCAGTTGAGTCGACTCATACAGGAGAGACAGTATTTCCTGTTTATGATTTTTAGATATATATTATATAGCAAAGCTTTATTGTTTTATTTGTTAAATTTTGCTATTCATTAATTAAAACACTGGAAAAGGATGATAATATTATATGAATATTAAGAATGGTACTAAATCCGGAATGACTTCAAAAGAAAGAGTATTAGCTGCATTCAAAAGGGAAGAAGTAGATTACACTCCATGTGCACCCTTTATAAATAATCTAACTTCTGTCCAAAGGTGCGGTCTTCCTTACACTTTTCCTTTTGGATCTTCTCAGTTGGAAGCTATAACATATATGCAGGAAACATTTCAAACAGATATGATAGTTCAGTTTCATCTCAGTAATCAGATTGATGAATCAGTTTCATCAAAAATATGGTATGAAAATGACATTTTACATAAAAGCTGGGATACTCCTTCAGGAACTATACACTCTTCTATAAGGTATACTGAGAAATGGCCCTATGGATATGATATAGGACTAGGACATGATTTTGAGGCACATAATGTAGAACCTTGGCTAAAAACTATGCAGGATGTTGAATGTATTAAACATTTAATTCAACCTTTAACTAAAAAGGGTGATCTGGATGTTTTGAAATTTTCATTTATGGAATGTAAAAACCTTGCTGATAAATATAATCTGCCCATAATGGCTCAAGTTGGTGCAGGCATAACAAGAGCTCTCCAATTGTTTGGTCCTGCGGAAATGTGCATTAAGGCTATAGAAGAACCGGAAATAATAGAACGGTTCCTGGAAATAGAACATGAAGCAACAATGCACAAGATTGAATTTGCTGCTGATTTAGGTATCGATATTATAAGAAGAAATGGTTTTTATGAATCATGTGATTTCTTAAGCCCCAAAATGCTTGAACACTTTTTAAAAGATTATCTTATAAGCGAAGCACGATTGGCACACCAGATTTCAAAAGTTTGTGTTTATACTTTAAATACTGGAATAATGCCTATGTTGGATTTTATTGCAGAGCTTGAGTTCGATAGTATTATAAATGTGGATATGGCATTTAAAAATATGGATCTTTATGCATTAAGGAATCGTGTATGTGACAAAAAAGGAATTCTTATCGGACCCAGCAGCCCTTATCACATGTGCAGTGAAAATCCTGAGGTAGTAAGAGATGCTGTAAGAAAGATATTCAGCGTATTTGGGAAAAGAGGGCTGCTTTTAGGCAGCTGTGCATCAATGCAGCCGTATATGCCATGGGAAAACATGGTAGTGATGATTGATGAATGGAAAAAACTAAGATGATATATTATTGTCCTAAAACAACAGACAAAAAAACAGGTTTTTATAAATATAACCTCCTAAGCTAAGCGTATCAATGGTTATAAGAGAAATTTTTACTGAAATTCTTTTAGAATATTCTTAATCATGAGAGCAAATTACTTGTAGCCTGTATCCAGAGTATTCTAAACTACCGAATACTGACTACTGGCTACTGATTACTTGCAGCTATGCTGCGGTATGATATAAATAAGTTTAGGAATTCAATAACATATATTATACACAACTTCGTAAAGGATCATGGGGCTTGTGGTTATCAAGGAGAACAAATATCGTGTTTTGTACGATAATTGTTCTTTTGCCAGCATTGTGTAAAGGCATGTCCTCAAGGAACTATAAAAATGGATAATGATAGATATAAGGATTTCCAGTCTGGAATGACTTTTTGCATAAAAGAGGTTCTAAAAGTATTTAAAACTCAAAATGTTTTCTATAGTATATTTATGTTCCGCTTTTTATGCAAAGCTTATTATGTTAATTTTAACCATTATCTATTTTTCAATGTTCAAAAAAGTGCAAAACTATAGTAAATTAAATGCACTCAAACAGCTCTGAGGAGTAAAAATTCTTCGGAATAAAATGCGACAAATCCTTTCAAAA
>DAOSDD010000424.1:0-2339 GCA_035362115.1 Clostridiales bacterium
ATATTGGCAGGGAAAACCCGTATGAGACCTATATTGATGACGGCTATTACTACTATATTCGGATTATCCACATTATCCATAGGAGTGGGAACAGGTGCTGAAATGGTACAGCCCCTCGCCATAGTATCTATTGGAGGATTAACCTATGCGACAATACTTACTTTATTTGTAGTGCCGGTGATGTATCATTTGCTCAATAGAGATGATACTGTCAATAGAGATGATATTGTCAATAGGGATGATACTGCCAATAGGGATAATCTCGATTCAAATTCCATCGAGATAAAGGATAGGTGAAAATAAATGACGGAAAACAGAAGAGAAAATTTATTAAATGCAGCAACGGATGTATTTTCCCAATATGGGTTTCACGGAGCCAAGATGGAGGATATTGCCAAGAAAGCAGAAATAGGTAAAGGTACTATATATGGATATTTTGACAGTAAGAGATCCTTGTTCTACGAGATGATAAAATATAGAATTGAAGAATACAGGAAAGGCCTCGACAGTGCCTTAAATATAGATGGCAGCTTGGAAGAAAAGCTATATGCTCAATATGTATTTCATGAAGCATATCTAAACAAATATATAGATATAACCCAAATAATAATGAGGGAAAAGGAAGTGCTTCCTAAGGAATTAATAATGGAATTAGCGGCTGAAATGGATAAATTATTTAGCAGGATGAAAAGGGCTGTTGAAGAAGCTATTCATAGAAAGGAACTGAGAAAAGACCTGGATCCTAAATTAGCAGCTATAATAATTATAGGTTCCATTGGCCAATTTTATGGCCAGAAGATTTACTGCCAAAAAAAAGGACATGATAACATAGACTTGATGGATTTAATAGATACTGTGTTAAAAGGGCTAAGATAAAGTAATTATTCCAGTCCCAAATAAGGAAACCGGTAACACAGGCGACGGCTCACGACATCCGTGTCGTGATTTACGAATTTTTCCTTGCCTTAAACATAACAACCCGTAAGCTTTGTTCAAATCATATACTTAAAAAGCAAAAAATGTTTAGCGCTCCTTTTTTGCCGTGCCTGCTGCGATAGCAGCTGGCAAAAGGCAAAATTCATAGGAGCGGTTAGTAATTTTTTGCTTTTGCTAATCGAATAATGCCATATTTTTTGGTCATATACAGAAAATGCGCCCATAAGTTTGTAAATTAGTTGACTGTTATAGTATATTATATATAATGGATGTAAAAATTAGCGCAGGAATTTACTTAAAGGATGGTATGATTGTTTGGCTATATTATGCCGGATAAACCGGAACTAAAGATAAAAGAATATGAAGCGTTTAATGCCTTTTATTGCGGAGTATGCAAATCAATAGGAAGAAGGTATGGTAATATTCCACGTCTTATATTAAACTATGATTCTGCATTCCTTGCAATACTTCTATGGTCATTGGAAGATAAAAATCTTGAAGTTAACAGAGAAAGATGTATAGTTCATCCAATTAAAAAGAGGCTTCTTGTTATAAAGAACGATATAATTGATTATTCAGCAGATATTAATATAATACTTTCATATTTTAATTTAGAAGATAACAAAAGAGATGAAGGTTCAATTATAGCAAAAACCGGAACGGTAATTTTAAAACCAATATATAAAAAATTAAGGAGGAAATATCGTAAAAAATGTGATATAATTGAACAAAGATTGGAAGAGTTAGCAACACTGGAGAAAAACATGTGTACTTCAATGGATATGGCAGCGGAACCTTTTGCCAGGATAATGGAAGAAGTAATAGCATATAATCCTCTGTGTAAAGATGAAAATGTTGAAAAGATTATACGTTGGCTAGGTTATAATTTAGGAAAATGGATTTATTTACTTGATGCCTTTGATGATATGGAAGACGATGCAAAGAAAAACAGATATAACCCATTTTTACACAAAAAAGATTTGAAAAAAGAAGAAATAAGTGAATTAAAGAATAGAATAAGAAGCAGAGTTGAGTTTAACTTAATATATTCATTAGATCAGATAGGAAAAGCATATGAATTGCTTCATGCGAAAAATGTGAGAGGGTTGATAGAAAATATTATTTACTTGGGCATGTATAAGAAAACTGAAAAAATTCTAGGAGTGGGGAGATGTAAGGAAGTTGAATCCATATGAAGTATTAGGAGTGAAAGAAGGAGCCAATGATGAAGAAATAAAAAGAGCCTACAGGGAATTGGTGAAGAAATACCATCCTGACCAATACAGGGATAATCCCCTGGCGAAATTGGCTGAAGAGAAATTAAGAGAGGTTAATGAGGCATATGAGTACCTGATGAAGCAATCATCTACGAGGTCCGGTAGAACTTCAAGGGATTACAGTCA
>DAOSDD010000425.1:0-2124 GCA_035362115.1 Clostridiales bacterium
ATATATTCTCCGGAGACAGTTAAATTTACCCCCATACCGGCAAATACTCCTGCTCCAATGATGTCAATCCCAAGCAGACTGAGTTCAAGTAAAGCCCCACCTTTAACGTATCCGTCTATTGCTCCGTTGAAATGTGAATCAAGATAAAAACCAGAATCCCCAAACTCATGGAGCGGTGATATGGTACAAGGCACGTAAAACACACATTTCCCTTTGAGACCAACCTTATTAAGCTTTGTCCACTGCCGAGCTTCCATCTTAAGTGTAAACTTGCCATCTACACCTACAATTATAAAAAGCCCTCCTGCAATGCTGCCAATATCCGAATCAAAGCCAATATCCACGCCTAGAATCGGTATACGAACCTCTTCATGCAATTCCATTGCAACCGTGGCTTGAAGCTGTATTTCCTCTGCTACAGAAAACCAGAAGCCATACTTCCACTTTTCGTAATATCCATCAACATCCATATCGCCAATAGCCAGATAACCCTTAACATTTACCGATACCATTCCTCCACTTGGAGTTACACCATTGAGCGTAATACCCGCTTCCGGGAAACTAAATTCTGCTATAACATCTTTCAAATGGGTAGGCTTCAGAGGTTCCATTTCTGAATTATGGGACATGACGTAGGTTTGCCCCGGCTTTTTCAAATAACTGTCCAGACTGTTTCCATTTGCATCTTTGGCAAAATGTGTTACATTTGACTGATTTAACCTGACCTTCTGAGCAGGAATATTGAAATCCTTGATGATTTCCTGCATTTCAGGCCTTATAACGGGTACATATCCCTGATATGCACCACCTGTTTCGTCAGGTAGTGTGGGTACTTTAAACGCAAGGTCATTCTCTAAATCTACAAATACCGAGCCTGGCTTGATGATAGAAAGACCGGTGGCTTTTTTAAGCTGATCAGCCTTGTACAGTCCGCCTTGCTCGATAATGTTTCTGATACTTTGGTTATTCGTAGGATTTGGATTTTCCACCTGCTGCATGGAGAGGATGTTTTTGGATACATCTGGATTTACCTTCACCACATTGTCCGCAAGAGTATAAGTGACGCCTGTGAATTTAGCCGGTGCCGGTGCCTGTAAACCCCAGTCATACCTTGGCAGATCCTTATCAAATTGTAATAACGACATCAGGGTAGTATCGTTTGAAGCAGTCTCATTAAAAACTCTAGAAGATGTTTCAGGAGATATTTCAGATAATATTTCGGGAGATACTTCAGGAGATATTTCAGAAAATTCTAATTGACTGCCTGCTGCAGTCACAGGCATCGGGAAAATGGAAAGAATTAAAAACATGGATAAAAGTAGTGATAGCAGTCTTGTTGCTTTCATAGGCTAGTCTCCTCATCTCTTTAAATTTATTCACTGTCACTCATAATCGCTTATAGTAACTCTTAATCGATCATAGCTACTTATAGCTGCTTATTGTTAATCAGAGCCACTTATATTCACTCATATTAACACTTAATCAAATGTTTACCAATATTATAATACTATGAAAATAAATAAAATATATACGGAATTCTGCTCACTTTAACAAAATTCTGATCTATCCTAACAGATCTAATAGACCTAACAGATCTAACAGAATTCTGACTTGTTATAATGGGATAATGAGATAATGAGATAATGAGATAATGAGATAATGAGATAATGTACTTATCTTTTCCGTATTTGCTTGTGGTAATCTGATGGAGAAAAGCCTGTTCTCTCTTTAAATATATTAGCATAATGTCCATGATATTGGATACCGCACCTGGCAAAGGCTTCTTCAATAGAAAGGTTTGTATTCAGCAACGCATCTTTAACCTTGTTGATTTTTACGATAGACCATGCAGAACGTTCCCTTTTTTAAATGGGAGATGAATGCATGACTACCTTATTTCCCAAATCTATCGCTGCTAATCTATATTAAGAAAGAAAAAACCAAAGCGAATGTCAAAAAGTCCAGAAAAAGTTTTTGAAAAAGATTGAAGTTTTCTCTTGCGTATACAAGCAAAATATGGTACTATTTAATTAAAGAACATCTGTTTGACAAAGGAGGTGAAATTATTGGCAACTATAACTTTTGTTGTTAAGTTGAAGAAACCTACAAGAGTTAAACACAAAC
>DAOSDD010000426.1:0-2029 GCA_035362115.1 Clostridiales bacterium
ATGGGTATATAGACATTGCACTATTAAGGAGAGAACCAATAGATGGAAGACTTAAAAAGAAAGGCATATATATGTTAAATGACAATTTGATCAGATTTTGGTATAGATGTGTACCTAGAAATATGAGCAGAATACAGGAAAAACTTGGGAAATTAATATACAAAAAAATAATTGCTCCCTTTTTAGGGATGGTTCTTGGTGAATCATGCATCATATTGCAATATTCCATAAATTGATTTGAATATTTCTATTTTTTCTATGCAATTTGATGTATAATAAATGTAAAATAAAATAATTGTGACTATTTTATTTTATATTCACTACATACCATATGCTATATGATAAAGGTGTAAAGCAAGTTCCTATAATAAAGCCATACAATAAGGCGGATTGGTAATAAATTTATAAATTCTGCATTATATGGGGGGCTTGATAATGTATAACCTATTAGTTGTTGAAGATGAAGATAATATAAGAAAAGGTATTGAAAATAATAATGATTGGCAAAGTTTGGGTTTAAAGGTTACTGGAAGTGTCAGCAATGGACTGGATGCTTTTGATTTTCTGTCCCGTAATATTGTTCATGTTGTTCTTGCGGATATAAGAATGCCTAAAATGGATGGATTGGAATTAATGAGGCAATGCAAGATGATAAAACTTAGCACCTATTTTGTTTTTCTTAGTGCATATGATTCCTTTCAATATGTTCAAATGGCAATAAATTATGGAGCAAAGGGTTACTTACTTAAACCGCTAAAAAAAACAGATTTATTAAATGTTTTTCAAAATATTATAGATGAACTTGATGTTCAATATGGAATAGGTGGCCATCAAGAAGATATGTTAAGTGGATGTGAATCTATAACGGGAATACCATATTTCGTAAAAAAAGCCATGCTATATGTAAATGAAAATTATGAAAATAAGCATACTTTAGATTCTATGAGCCAGCTTCTTTATGTATCACCTGAATATTTTGGAATTACTTTCAAAAAAACTACAGGAATGAGTTTTGTTGATTATTATACAAGCGTTAAAATGAATAAAGCAAAGGAGTTAATGACTTACTTGTCATATTCTATAAAAGAAACTGCAATAAAAGTTGGTTATGAGGATTATTCATATTTCTGTAAGTTGTTTAAAAAGCATACAGGATTTACACCATTGGAATATAGAAGAAGGATCTTGTTAAAGCAACTGTAACAATTTGATTGCCTATTTAACAAATATTAAATATTTTCTGGAGATAAGTCCATGAAGCATAAAAAGAGAATTGGGTTCAGGCTATTTGTTTTACTTGTTTCCCTAGTTTTTGAATTAATAGTAGTTTTTTCTGTAGGAGTATATTTGTTCACAGGGGTAGATAAAAGTTTTTATGAGATGCTTGCAACGACGGAAGATAATAATTTACAGCAATCTATAATAGGTTTAAATGAGTTCTATACGCAAGCTTACAACACTGCAACATTTATGCAAAAAAACGTGAACTTTATCAATATGTTAACTAGATTTATTGGGCTTAATCTTGAAAAGGACAGTTCTCAGCTTTCTATTGATGAGATTAATGAAAGATACAAATTACAGGAGGATATTGAGGGGTTTATACATAAGATTGTAATTCAAAACAGAATACGGTCTTTACATTATGGAAAATCTGAAAATCTTTTATATAAAGAAATTGCAATATTTATGGAAAAACGAATTCTTTCTGCAGAAAATATAGTTACCAGTGCGGATGTTAATATTTTTTTCAATACCGGAAAAGAGGATGATGTAATTAGCTTTTTATCATATGATGAATTGAAGGGATATGGTATACACCTAACAGAAGATCCTACAAGGCAAAATGCTATAGGTATAGAGGAAAACCCGCCTTGTGTTATATTCAATATTATGCTGAATGGAAATAAAATTTGTAGTATATTAATTGTACTTAGCAATACATATATTGAGCAAAATGTCTATAGTAGTGAAAATATAATCGTTATGAATAAGGAAAATAATATATTGTATCAAGGGAAAAATATTA
>DAOSDD010000427.1:0-2016 GCA_035362115.1 Clostridiales bacterium
AGTTATCGACTCACTTGTTGACATGGGGATTTGTAGAAATAGTGAATATTAGAACAATGAAAAAATATGAAAAGTGGAATAAAAAGCGGATCGGATACTACAGATTACTATAAAATTAAATGAGCAAGTTAAAAGTATTAGCTATGGTACCTATGTCAAAAAAAATTGATTAAGAGCAAAACTTGATAATTTATATGACAAAATATGAAAACCCAAGTATAAAGATAATAATTGATTTTATAGATTCAACCACTTATAATTATGCTTGCTAACACACTTGGTGACGCGTTACCCTGGTTATGCAATTTTTTAAAATAAAAATCAAGGAGGATTAGTCTGATGAAAAAAATGATTAAAATTACATCAGTGATGTTGGTAATTTTTTTATTAGCAAGCTTATTTTATGGGTGTTCAAAAAATGATAATAAACCATTAAATAGTAATCCTGATGAGAGTACAACAAATCAAGAAACATCTTCTACACAAAAAAACAATTCAAATAATAGTGATGAGAAGCTCTTTGGATGTTTAAAACTTCCAATAGTGGACAAACCAATAACTCTGACTTATTTCGTTTTAAATGGTTATCCTACAGTTTTAAAAACTTTTAATGATATGAAAATGTATCAGATACAAGAGCAAGATACTGGGATTCACATTGAATTTATTCACCCGCCGGCAGGGCAGGAAAATGAACAGATAAACTTACTAATTGCTTCAAATGATTTACCTGATATATTAGAATTAAATCCTCTAGGATATCCGGGTGGTCCAGAAAAACTTTTGCAGGATAATGTAGCTGTAGAAATACAAGATATGCTTAACGAATATGCTCCTAATTTAAAGAATGTATTTGAACGACATCCTGAAGCTAAAAAACAGGTTTCTACCGATTCAGGGAAAATGTATTGCTTTCCGTGGCTAAATTTCCATGATATCCAGTTAGTTTATATGGGACACATAATAAGAGAAGACTGGCTTAAAAATCTCTCATTAGAAATGCCGGTAACTATTGATGACTGGTATAATGTTTTAACTGCTTTTAAAGAAAAAGATCCTAATGGAAATGGGAAAAAAATGAAATTCCTTATATAGCTATGAAGTATGGCAGGATTGATCCTTTTTGCTATGCATGGGGGCTTACATCAGATTTCTATATTGAGAATGGTAATATAAAATATGGAGTTATAGAGCCTCGTTTTAAAGACTACCTAAGCACTATGAGAAAATGGTATTCTGAAGGTTTAATAGATCCTGATTATGCAAGTACAGATAGTAAACAGTTTGATGCAAAAGCTACGAATCACATAGGAGGAGCATTTTATGGATATGCAGGTGGACAAGTCAGAAAGTATATGTCACTAATGGAGCAAAATGATCCTAACTACAAATTAGCAGGTACTCTTTATCCTGTTTTAGAACAAGGGCAAAAGCCACCTATAGGTCAAAGGATAAATATGTTTCCCGGTAATAATAGTGCAATTATAACAGGTAATAATAAGTATGTAAAAGAAACAGTGCAGTGGCTTGATTATAATTATTGTCCCAAAGGTCATATGATCTATAATTATGGAGTGGAAGGCGAGAGCTATTTTATGGATAATGGATATCCTAGATTTGTAGATAAGATAGTCAAAACTCCTAATGGATTTCTTAATGAATTAACAAAATATAATCGATTTGTTGGTGCAGGTCCTTGGGAGAATGGGAAAGAAGCTCAAGAGCAATATATGGGCCATCCTGCTTCTGTTAAAGCAATTCAGAACTGGAGCCAGACAGAAAGAGGGGATGTACTTCCTCCAACTACACCTTCACAGGAAGATAGCTTGCGTTTAAATTCTATCATGAATGAAATTAACACTTATAAATTTGAGATGTTGAATAGATTCATAATGGGACAAGAAAATATTGATAATTTTGACGAATTTGTTTCGACAATTAAGAAAATGCAAATTGAGGAGGCAATCAATATTCAGCAATCAGCATTAGATAGATACAACAAGAGATAGATTGAAT
>DAOSDD010000428.1:0-1949 GCA_035362115.1 Clostridiales bacterium
ACACTCACGGTCAGCACATACAAGCATTTTACCTTTCTTGCCATTAACCTCCAGCAGATATTTACCGCATTCGGGACATTTTTCCTTTGTAAGATTATCATGCTTATAAGCTTCTGTACTGGATATTACTGTGGAAACCAATTTAGAAGCATAATCTCGCATTTCACCTATGAAGGTACTTGAATTGGCTTTACCTTTGCTAATCAATGAAAGCTGCTGTTCCCATTTTGCTGTTAATTCCGGTGACTTTAAATCAGCAGGTACAAGCCCAATTAGCTGAATACCCTTGGATGTTGGGACTAATTCTTTTCCTTTTCTTTCGACATAAAAAGTATCAAAGAGCTTTTCGATTATATCTGCTCTTGTTGCAGGAGTTCCAAGCCCACTGGCGCTTTCCAGGGCTTCTCTCAAAATTTTGTTATCTACAAACTTGCCTGGATGTTCCATAGCTGATAATAAAGTCGCCTCAGTATATCGTGCAGGTGGTTTGGTTTTGCCGTTTATCAGTTTTACTGAAATTATTTTTTCTTTTTGTCCTTTGCTTACATCAGGAAGAGATTGAATGTTTCCATAATAACCTTCCTCATCTTCATTATCATTCTCATCCTCATAGGCTTCTTCACCTTGATATGATTGCCCCACACTATCATATACAGTTTTCCAACCCAGCGATTTTACTATCTTTCCTCTGGCATAAAGCAATTCTCCGTTTACATTAATGGTAATTGTAGTCTGCTCATATTCGAAAGGAGGGCTTAAAACAGCTATAAATCTTTTTACTATCAAATCATAAATGCTGCGTTCTTCTGAATTTAGAGAAGATAAATCCACATACTGCTCAGTAGGTATGATGGCATGGTGGTCTGTGACTTTGCTATTATCTACGAAGCGTTTTGTTATATTCATTTTGCTCTTCTGGAGACTTTGAGCTAACTTTGTATACGGTCCCACAGATATGCTTTTCAAACGTTCATTAAGTGTAGGTACTATATCATCGGTAATATACCTTGAATCGGTTCTTGGATATGTTACCAATTTGTGTGACTCATATAGACGCTGCATGATAGATAAGGTCTTTTTAGCCGAATAACCATATTTGCGGTTTGCATCTCGTTGAAGTTCTGTAAGGTCATAAGCAAGAGGCGGCAGCTCCTTCCTCGAATCCTTCCGGACTTCTATAATTTGACCTATTTGCTCCTTTATTTTTGAGGCAATACTATCAGCCTGTTCCTTATTGAATATTCTTGTCTGTCCTGAAGTCTTATCCTTCCATTGAACAGTAAATCCATTGACTGCTGCCTGAATGGTCCAGTAATCCTTTGGCACGAATCTTTTTATCTCATTCTCACGATCTACAATCATAGCCAGTGTAGGAGTTTGAACCCTTCCTGCAGAAAGCTGTGCATTGTATTTACATGTGAGTGCTCTTGTTACATTAAGTCCAATAAGCCAATCCGCCTCTGCTCTGCTCTGAGCAGACATATAAAGATTGTCATATTCCCTGCCGGGCCTAAGCTTTGCAAAGCCCTCTTCAATAGCCCTATCTGTTTGTGACGAAATCCACAAACGCCTAATAGGTTTTCTAAAGCCTGCCTTTTCGATAATCCATCTTGCAACTAATTCTCCCTCTCTGCCCGAATCAGTTGCAATAACAAGTTCATCTATATCATCTCTGTGAAGCAGGCTTTTAACAATACCAAACTGTTTTGATGTCTGTTTTATGACCACAAGCTCCATCTTTTTAGGCAGCATGGGAAGGTCTTCTAAATTCCAGGTTTTGTATTTATTATCATAAATATCAGGATCTGCTAGTGTTACAAGATGACCCAGCGCCCAGGTAACAATATATTTAGACCCTGAAATATATCCATTGCTGTTTTGTCTGCAATTAAGGACCTTTGCTATATCCCTCGCTACAGAGGGTTTCTCTGCCAGAACCAAGATTTTTC
>DAOSDD010000429.1:0-1900 GCA_035362115.1 Clostridiales bacterium
ACCAAATAGAGTGACTTTTGTTCTGTCTTAGTCCCAAAAAGAGTGACCGAGAACAACTGACCGCCCGGTTTTCTTCCGCTTTTGACCCGGGCGCTCATAGGTTTCTTAAATATATTAGTAGAAGATGGCTTATCGGATGTCTCACTGGTTTTTTTCACTTGGTTGCGCAGAGTCTCCAGTTGGTCTGTGAACTTCTCATTCTCTTTTTTTAATACTATATTTTCTTTCTTAAGATCTTTAATCGTTTCTTTCAAATGCGGAACCAATGCTGCTAGAGCTTCCTGCTCTTCATCTTGTTTCAAAGCCTTTTTTAACTGCTCATTTTCCGTGGTCAAGCGCAGTATTTCCTTCTGCAACATGCCAACTGTCTGTTGCAACTTATCATATCCATCGCCATACATTGTATGAAGATTGGATATTACAGTTCTTAGATCTTTGATTGTTTTTTTAGCAATCTGCAGAGCTGTCATTGGGATTCACCTTCCCGTCCAAGCAACTGCCGATAATTCCTATTCAACGGATACAGATAGATATGTTTAATCGGAAGCGATGCCAAGTTATCAGTATCATTACGCCCCCTGCCCACTGTTTTCCCAACATAGATCCAGTTTGCAGCCTTATACGAGGTTCCCTTGAACCGGTCGGTCGCACTCAACGAATGTTTCAAGGCAATAGATGGGATGCCCATACTTCTTTTCCCAATCTGCTGAAAGCCTACGAGAAATGAGAGATAGTATATGACTCGCAAGATGAGGCACCTTTATCCATTGTGGTATAAGGAATCGGTGATTATTTGTCATATTTTGCAAATTCGATTTTCGGCTCTGTTTGCTCCATCCGATATGGGCATCCCTGTCATGGCATGACCAGGCTGCTGAGCCGAACAATAAACACGCAAGAATTCTTCCGTCAGTACTATACACCATATATTTCATATTCTCTC
Organism: Clostridiales bacterium; assembly: GCA_035362115.1. Taxonomy (GTDB): domain Bacteria; phylum Bacillota; class Clostridia; order Acetivibrionales; family DUMC01; genus DUMC01. The sequence continues at coordinate 944 of DAOSDD010000429.1, forward strand.
CCACCGTACGGTCGAACCCGAGATAATGAAATTGAGCAATATATGATTTAAATTCGTTTATTTGCCACTTTTCCTCGACTAATTCCACACGTAACGGCTGTAATGCTGATAATTTCGTTTCAACTGGTGTCTCATCGTGTAAGAATGTTTGCATATATTTGTTTTTTTTAGAAGCGTGTCCTAACCCTTTGATAGCCTTGGGTAAAGTGATCTTTCCTGCCTTATCAAGTGTACGTAGCATATCTCTACAGGAGATATCCTTGACTTGACCATTTGGCATCCGCCAATCCCATAATTCGCACAGATGCTTCGAAATCTTTGTCCGATTCCAATCTGGATGTTCCGTAATTACACTGTTTATCTGCATGATAATATCATCTGTTACCTTGGGTCTGTTGAGCATGTGATACCTCCATAATTTTTATGATTTCAGTGTATCATGCTTCGTTTTTTGAGTTCAGTGTTTTTTTAAAAAGTTGGAAAATTTTTTTTCAGTTTCTGTTTTCATATAACTTAATTATGGGGTACCCTACCACTGAATAGAGACTATCATTCATATTATCCGCTTAATTACAGAGCTTAAGTATATTTATGATTGGTGGAGAAGATAAAAACAAATGCATTGAAACATGGATATTCCCTGATAATATCTGATATGCAAAGTAATAATACTTCTCTGCTTGACGGAAGGGTGGGAACAGATAATTTCGATATAAGAAAGCCAAATGAAAGTGCTATATACATAGTCCTTTCCTTCAAAGGCTGGCATAGCTTTTTTGTCTAATGATAAACAAGCATAAACCCTGTTTTAATATTTTAACACAGGGTTTATTATATATTCTGTTTTAACAATGCATTGTTTCTTATGATGACCTATTCCCATAAGCAAAATATCTTTGAAGCCTTCTCCTTCAAAAACCTTGTAGTACTTCTTATCTTTAATTTGTTTTATTGCTT
>DAOSDD010000430.1:0-1808 GCA_035362115.1 Clostridiales bacterium
AAGATAACAGTTTATCTCTGTAATATTCATATTGCTTTTGCCGTGCTTCGATTTCGGCAGGAATGCCGCTGGTTAAGTCGTTGCAGAGAGCGTCAAAGCGATCTAGGATAGCTACGATGCGTTCTTGTTCTTTGAGAGGAGGAACAGGGATTTTTAGTCCTCTTACGAAAGATAAATTTGCCATTGCGAGTTTACCCTGACTAAGTCCAATAAAGTCAGAATATAACATACTACACGCATAAAATACATATGAAGGATTTATTCTTGAAGTATCGATCGGGTATATTCCAGCTATGTTCTGATTGATTGCAGCTTCAAACGGTAAAAAAGCTACTTTGCCAATAGTTGCTCCAACTAAAGCAATTAAAGTAGTTTCCTTTTTCATTAGTTTTGATGAAGAATTTTTCAAACCTAGTTCACTAATATAGTTTGTTACCTCATCCACAGTCTTTTGATTTTGGCACACAGTCGAGCCAAGCCATTTTATTGTTCCATTGTCCCAATACTCATGATTTGCCTTTGATGGAGTGCCCCCTGACTGGACAGTGCAAATATCGCCAAGAGCCATCATTGGTACATCATCACCAAACGTCAATAGCAAATCCCTATAATACTCATACTGCTTTCTTCTTGCTGTAAGCTCTGCTGTAAGCTCTGCTGTAAGCTCTGCTGTAAGCTCGGTGAAATTGTCCAGAATACGGACAATTTCCTGCTGAACAGGTAGAGGGGGAATGGGGATTGGGATTTCCTCCATATTCCCCTTATTTAGTTTAGCTCTTGTTCCTCCGGTCAAGAAGGGGATAAAATTAAAACTTGTTAAGTAGTAATATAAAAACTTGGTATCTAGATCCTTACGGCCTTTTATAACATGGACATGGTTGTTAGCCCAAAAGAAACCATCTACATATTGTACAGAATAATTTTCAAGACTTGCAGAGCCATCTTCTGCAATTAGTACATATTGTCCATAGTGCGTATATCCCTCAACATAATCTTGGATATTGTTAGCACCATAATACGGAGTGTCACCTGGTATGCGTAATGATGATTTAACAGGCTTCCGTTTATTGTCCTCTATATCACAACATTCCGCAAGTCGAACATACTCCACTCCATCTGGACAAAGTTCAGCAATCAATTCATCTAATTTACTCATTTGCCCACCTCAATTTCTGCAATAATCTTATCTATTTCTTCCCTTAAAACCTGCTCTCTCGCCACAATCTTTTCTATCTCAGCATTGAGGGCAACAATATCAATCTTTTCTCTGGTATCCTCTTGTTCCACATATGTTGAAACAGACAGGTTATAATCTTGTTCAGCTATTTCACTGTTTGGCACAAGCCTAGCAAAATGCTCTATATCTTTTCTTTCCTTAAATGCATTAAGAATGGTCTCAATATTTTCCTGTGTTAGCTTGTTGTTATTCGTAACCTTAACAAATTCCTTTGATGCATCGATAAATAAGGTGCTATTTTCCGATTTAGATTTCTTTAGAACCATAATGCAGGTAGCAATGCTGGTACCATAAAACAAGTTATCCGGTAACTGAATGATACAGTCGATATAGTTATTGTCAATTAGGTACTGCCTGATTTTCTTTTCAGCTCCACCACGGTACATTACACCGGGGAAACAAACGATAGCCGCTGTTCCGTTTGTCGCAAGCCAAGAAAGACTATGCATGATAAAAGCAAGGTCTGCCTTGGATTTAGGAGCCAATACTCCCGCTGGAGAAAAGCGGGGGTCATTTATCAAAATAGGATCATTGTCGCCCTTCCATTTAATGGAGTAAGGTGGATTTGATA
>DAOSDD010000431.1:0-1724 GCA_035362115.1 Clostridiales bacterium
CACCTACTGCTGTGTCCTTTGTTCTAAATAATAAAAAAGGTGTAAGTGAAAAAACAAGAAAAAAAGTCAGAGAAGTAATTGAGAAGACTAATTTTGTACCCAGTCTTAATTCCCGAAGGCTTTTTTTTAAGAAAAGCTATAATATAAGTCTGGTGATACAGCAATCTTCTTCTCCATTCTCTGATCTTTTTTATTATGAAATAACAAATGGAATTCTTGAAAAAAGCAAAGAGTTTGGTTATAATATTGTTTTTACAGACATTTCCATGAAGGGCAACTCAATGGAGATTCCCAATATTATCAAATATAAAGATACTGATGGAATTATATTCTACCAGGATACCGAAAGAGCTATATTAAGGGAAGTCGATAAATTAAATATACCTTATGTGATCGTAGATGCACATTCAACAAGCAGCGACTTTACGTCAATAAATGCTGACAGTGAGCTTTTGTCATATACCGCAACAAAATTTCTTATTGAACGAGGGCATGTTGATATCGCTCTTATTAGTTCCAGTTATATCCCTGAATACTACATTCAAATATTTACCGGATATAAAAATGCTCTGGAGGAAGTTCGTGTCTCCATATCTCCTTACTGGATTCAAAATAATGCATTTAATGAATTATCTGCCTATAATTGTATGGAAAATATTTTAAAAAATGCGTTAAAACCTTCTGCTGTCTTTTGTGCCGGTGACATTTTTGCTATTGGTGCAATTAGATGTGCAAAGGACAAAGGTTATAGGGTTCCGGAAGATATTTCTTTCATCGGGGTAGATGATATCATTTTATCCAGGTATATTGAACCGGCTCTTACAACTATTAGAATCGATAAGGCTCTCATGGGCCGTCTGGCAATGGATTTATTGGTAAAAAAGATAAACGGTGAAAGTGTAGAAAGCATCATCCTGGAATCGGATAATATTGTTGTCAGGAATTCAGTAAAGAATATGGATTGTAGTTAAAATGGGGATTTATGCCAATACATCAATTACTATACATTATCGTTAAACTCTTTTATATAAGAACATATGCCTATTTTCAAAGCTAACGCCTCCCTTTAATGAATATAATACTATCGAAAACTATAAATGCTTTCGATATCTATGTTTCGAGGTTTGCGCTTTTTCTCATACCTCCAACATTTCCCATATATTTACTTTAATCCCGAACTTTTCTGAAATATGTAATATTTTATTTTAAGAAATAGCATAAATACTTGTTTTTACATATTTTTTATTTGCCCTTCATATTACGTAAATACGTAACATATGAGACAAATAATAGGTTATCTAAAGTGCATTAGGGTTGCATATTACGCAAAAATCGAAAAGTTTGGGTCTAAAAGATCATCCTGAAAGATCATCCATTTGTACGAGGCATATTCCAAAATCCTGTTTTACAATGATTTATAGAATGGGTTTTTAGTTTAGCCGGGATCGCTGTGAAGCAACCCCGGCAATTGTGATTGGCTATGGTGAAAGGAGATCACAATATGGGGTATATCAAAACGGTTGTGCCTATGAAGGATTACCGGCTGTTCATGGACATGGAAAGCGGCAGTAATGTGATCGTGGACCTCTCGGTTAAGCTTAACACCATGAAGTATAAGGATCTGACTGACGAGCAGATTTTCCGCAGTGCCAAAACAGACGGCGATTACGTGGTATGGGGAGATGGACGCGTCAAGGTAACGGTCAAGGAACTGATGGAAGTAG
>DAOSDD010000432.1:0-1604 GCA_035362115.1 Clostridiales bacterium
AAAAGATCGCCAGGCATTACAGCGGTTAAAAGAAGCAGCTGAGAAAGCAAAAATAACCCATGATGTTTGCGCCGCAACGACCAGCAACGAAATAGCTCCTGCTAATTTCGATAGAAATAAGCATCCGGAGCTCATGAAATCTGCAAGTGCTCCACACCTGCCCATAGCAGACCAGTGATCATCACGGTATTTTTTATCCATCAGAGTCTTAATTTCAATTTTACGGACAACATCCATCATGTGCTCTTCAAGGCCAAAGTAGTAAGAGTCATACATGATGAAGTAGAGAAAATTTCCATTAATCCTCTTAGAAACCCCCATGGCTGTCATAACAACACCAAGCGAAACAACCGATGGCAAAACATCACGAAATTCACCATGCCTAGTAAGCAAGAAATTGGAAAGAACAAAAACCGTTTCACGGTTAAAATACAACGCTACCGCAGGTAGGACAGCAAGAAGGATGCTTAATGTGCTCCATAATAAAAATATTTTTGCATTGATGCTCAGGGCAAGTCTTAAAGACCAGCCGATCGTTAATAGATTCTCTTTTATCTTTTTCAAAACTGAACCCCCTCATCAAACATTGATTTAATTCTCTTCAAAACTTCAGAGCGCCGTCCCCGGCTGACAGGTATAAGTTTTCCTGAAGCCAAGATAAGATCATTAGATTCCAACTTTTCAAAGAATAGCAGGTTGACTATGAATCCCGCATGGCACCGAATAAAATACGGCTCAAACAATGCCTGTTCGTGATCCTTCATTCGTTTATAACTAAGAATGGAGTCTGTCTCCGTATGAATGCGGGTATTGTGCTCCTCAGTTTCGATATATTGAATGGATTTAGTGTATATTTTATAGACTCCATTAGCATTTGTTTCGATGAAAAATCGATTTTGTCCCTGCATATTATACCAATCAAATACATAATGTTTTTCCTTCAGAACGTAATACCTCACATGCTTCAACAATACGTTTGCTCATGCTCTTTTCTGCAAGTTTCAAATATACTCTGGGATCATACAACTGTTTATTCCCTACTTCATTTTCTATTTTTAGTACACCGTCATAATTCTTAAACATATGGTCTGCAATAGGTCTTGTAAAGGCATACTGAGTATCGGTATCAATATTCATCTTGACCACACCATATTCAAGAGTCTCCTGTACTTCTTCCCTAGTCGAACCAGAGCCGCCATGGAATACAAGGTACAGTCCTGCATCTTTGCCATATTTCTTTTTTATTGCATCCTGCCCGTGTTTCAGAATTTCAGGCTTAAGCTTTACACTTCCGGGTTTGTATACACCATGGATATTTCCGAAAGTTGCTGCAACCATATATTTTGAACTGTGTACTTCTTCAAGTACTTCATATACTTTTATCATATCTTCAGGTGTTGTATATAGTCTAGATGAAGCAACGCCGTCTGTCCGGAAGCCATCCTCTTCCCCTCCTACAACACCAATTTCAATCTCAAGAATGATTTCATTTTTTCTGCATGTTTCAATTAGGCCTTTTGATATCTGCAAATTATCATCAATTGGCAAGCTTGATCCGTCAAACATGAGACTTTGAAAAAGGTTACTCTTGCTTACTGACCTCC
>DAOSDD010000433.1:0-1556 GCA_035362115.1 Clostridiales bacterium
GAGACAAATAATAGATTATCCAAAGTGTATTAGGATTGCATATTACGTAAAAATCGAAAAGTTTGGGTTTAACTTAACACAAGCGCCTTACTATGTTCTTGTGTTTTTATTTGCCGCAAAACAACGGATTCCTCACTATTCAAAATGCACCCTTGCACTGCCGTAAATATTGCAACTGGAAATGATTCGCTACTTATCCGGTAACACGCACAAAAGTCAAATTGAACTTATCCAAGGTTTCAAAAAATGCTTCTATATTATCGGTAGTTGTACCTGGAGGTATATCACATCCTGAAGATATTATAAAGTTTTTATAAATAGCTGTATTCTCCAGTAGTCTCCATGTCTCATTTTTCACATCCTCCCTGCTGCCGTTTTTAAATACTCCTGCGGGGTCAATATTTCCAAATACAAGCTTTCCCCATGGTATTTGGGGCAATATCTCCTTTAAATCTACTGCATTACCAAAGTGAAAGCCCATGGCACCTGTAGATAGCATGGAAGGTATGAGTTCCCTGGTATTTCCGCAGTTATGCAGTATAACCATGAAATAATCGTCCTGTACCGTATCTACGATCTTCTTAACATATTGAGATGAAAACTCTTCACATTGACCAGGCGAAAGTAACCCGGCTGCAGGCTCTGCAATTATTATCCCATTTGCTCCGACCTTCTTATAAGCTTCTGCAAATTCTATAAGAAAGCTTGTAGCCTTTTCCAATATTATATGCACTGTTTCAGGTTCAAGTAAAAGAGCAACCATAGTTTCCATCATGCCATACAGCCTTCCAGCCAGCGAAAATGGTCCTATCTCACCACCAAATACAGGTCTGTCTTTTATTTTTTTAGATGCCAGTTCTGCTGCCATGATATATGCTAATGTACGTTTCTCGCCTACCTTCGGCACTTTTAATGCTTCCGCCGATTCACGGTCATATATAATCCTGCTCAATACTGTAGGCACTTCATCATCTGAAAAAGTTACAGGACTTCCAAAAGCTTCAGCTTCTACAGACAAGTCCATAACTGTAACTGTCCCAATTGAAGGGTATATTTCTGCAAGAGCTTGAATGCACTCAAACTGAGCTTCCCCATCATTAGTTATGTCCATTATTGTTTTATTTGCCGGTTCCAACCCTGGATATGTCATTAATGGCATTGCATACCTATCGATAGAGTTTGATAAATTCAATATCCATTTTTTCATATTTTGTTTCATATAAATCACACCCTTCTGTCTAATATAACATCTGATATAATTATAAATTCATGTTCATATTTTTTCTCATAATATTTTAATATTCTTTGTATTTTTTTTAACAATGTTTAGTGTAAATGAATATAGAGTAAAAAAGTACAAAATATATAAAATATTTTCAATACCTTATGGTAAGATACATAGTAGTATATATACATACAGTAATATTTAAGCAAATTAGACTTTGTAATAGCTAATGATTTGTGGTATATTTAAAGTATATATTACAATTATACATAATACATAAATTGATTTAATGAAAGTGAGGTAAATAAATATATCATTTTTTTCTAATGAC